>JAKMFK010000274.1 GCA_022425465.1 Bacteroidia bacterium
ATTCTAACCCTAAAGTTATTCTTTCACGAACTGCCCCAGAATTCCTCGAGCGATTATTTGAACTTGAAGTTCCTGAAATTTTAGACGGGCTAATTACCGTTAAAAAGATTGTACGTGAGCCAGGAGAAAGAGCTAAAGTAGCGGTAGAAAGCTATGATGATCGAATTGACCCTGTTGGAGCGTGTGTTGGTATGAAGGGAAGTAGAATTCATGGAATAGTTCGTGAGCTTAAAAATGAAAACATTGACGTTATCAATTTCACGTCTAATATCCAACTTCTCATTCAGCGAAGTTTGAGCCCAGCTAAAGTGTCCACTATAAGTATAAACGATGAAACTGGAAAGGCTGATGTTTTCCTTCCTGCTGACCAAGTCTCACTTGCGATTGGTAAGCGTGGACATAACATTAAACTTGCAGGCAAATTAGTGGGTTATAATATCGATGTGTATAGAGAAACCAACGAGGATGAAAATGTCGATGTAGACCTAAATGAATTTGCAGATGAAATTGATGATTGGATTATCGATGAGTTAAAAGCAATTGGTCTAGATACTGCTAAAAGTGTGTTAGAAATGAGCAACGAAGACCTCATTGCACGTTCAGAGTTAGAAGAAGAAACAATAGAAGAAATCAAGAAAATACTAGAGGCAGAATTCGAATAATAATGCTATAAAAACATAAAGTATTATTTTCGAACACGTCTAAACAATAGATGGTTAGAAAGAAAAAGACATATCGAGTTAATAAAGTTGCAACGGAATTCAACGTCAGTTGGAAGACAATTATTGAGCATTTGACCGAAAAAGGCTTTGAGGTAGAATCAAAAATAACCGCTAAGTTGGATGAAAGCATGTATCAAGATTTATTGAGCTTTTATCAAAAAGACAAACTAGCAAAAGAAGAATCTCAACAACTGGAAATTAACATCCGAAAAGATGTCCAAACACAAGCCATCAAGGAAACTAAAAAGCCAGAACCTCCAAAAGTTGAAGTGGTTCCTGAACCAACTATTTTTATCAAGGACACTACACTTGGGTCCAAGAAGACTGATGAAGAAGAAAAGACTGAAACAGTTGTAAAAACTAAAGAAACTGGAGAGTCATCCTCTTCTGCCTCAGAGGATAAAGAAAATAGCTCATTAAAAGTTGTTGGTAAAATTGATATCAAAAAACCAACCAAAACAGTAAAAGAAGACAAACCGACTCCTGAAGTTAAACCAGCCGAAAAGGACAGTGTTGACGCTGAAAAAACGGAAGTAGAAACTGAACCAGAAGAGGTAGTAGAAACGGAGTATAAAAAACTTGAAGGCACCAAAGTTTTGGGGAAAGTAGAAATCAAACCACCCGTAAAACGAACCAAAACGCCTCCAAAAACAAAAGACGAACCCAAGAAGAAACGTAAACGAATCCGTGGTGAAAAAATAACTGCAGATAAATATCGTGTAGACAAACAAAATAACCAGGGTGGAAGCTCAAACAAAACAGAAGTTTCTGAAAAAGAAATCCAAGACAAAATCAAACAGACGCTTGCTCAAATGTCATCGGGTAAGCAAACCCCATCTCACGGAGGTAAAGTAAGGCAAAAAGCCCGAAAGTTTAGAAGAGAAGAACATAAAAAGAAATGGGAAGAAAAACAACTACAAGACATCATTGAAAGTAAAATATTAGATGTAACTGAATTTGTTACAGCTAATGACCTTGCTAATATGATGGATGTCAATGTTAATGAAATTATTGGTGCTTGTTTTTCATTAGGTATGATGGTGTCTATCAATCAACGATTGGATGCAGAAACTATTCAAATAGTTGCAGAAGAGTTTGGTTATGAAATCAATTTCGTTGATGCAGATGAAACTATTGAAATAGAAGAGGAGCAAGACAACCCAGAAGACCTTAAACCACGACACCCTATTGTCACTGTAATGGGTCATGTAGATCATGGTAAAACATCGTTGCTTGACCATATAAGAAATGCCAATGTTATTGCAGGTGAAGCAGGGGGTATCACTCAACACGTAGCTGCCTATGAGGTTAAACTAAAGACAGGCAATCGAATGACCTTCATTGATACGCCAGGTCACGAAGCCTTTACTGCAATGCGTGCACGTGGAGCTCAAGTAACCGATATTGCAATCATTGTTATTGCTGCAGATGATGCCGTAATGCCACAAACTAAAGAAGCTATAAGTCATGCACAAGCGGCAAATGTTCCAATTGTATTCGCTTTTAATAAAATAGATAAAGACGGTGCCAATCCAGACAAGGTTAGAGAAGCACTATCGGGAATGAATATTTTAGTAGAAGAATGGGGAGGTAAATACCAAACAGCCGAAATCTCTGCAAAAAATGGAACTAACATTGATGAGCTTTTAGAGAAAGTTGCACTTGAGGCTGAGTTATTAGAACTGAAGGCTAACCCTGATAAGAATGCTAAAGGGGGTGTCTTAGAAGCTAAAATTGAAAAAGGTAGAGGCGTTGTTGCATCTATTCTTGTTCAAGAAGGAACACTTCGTGTAGGAGATGCGTTTGTTGCTGGACAGCATTATGCAAGAGTAAAAGCTATGTTCAATGAACGCGGCCAAAATGTCAAAGAAGCTGGGCCGGCATCACCTGTTTCCATACTTGGATTTTCAGCCGCACCTGCTGCTGGTGAAACCTTCCAGGTCATGGCTGATGAATCAACAGCAAAAGAAATTGCCAATAAACGAGAACAGTTGCAACGCGAACAAGATATCCGTTCTACATCGATGCTTACACTAGACACTATAGGAAAACGTCTAGCAATAGGTAATTTCCAAGAACTAAAATTAATAATCAAAGCAGATGTTGACGGTAGTTCTGAAGCCCTTTCTGACTCATTGATGAAATTGTCTACTGAAGAAATTGAGGTAAAAATCATTCAAAAATCAGTTGGGCCCATTACCGATAATGACATCTTATTAGCTAAGGCATCTGATGCTATTGTTATTGGATTCCAAGTTAGACCAATGCCCACTGCTCGAAAACTTGCCGAATCAGAAGGTGTTGAAA
>JAKMFK010000005.1 GCA_022425465.1 Bacteroidia bacterium
GCCCTTGCAAGTCGAGTAATGGAGTCAAGAAGTATGACTACATCGTGTCCACATTCGGTTAATCTTTTTGCTTTTTCAAGAACAATATTGGCTAACTTAACATGCTTATCTGCTGGTTCATCAAAAGTTGAAGCTACTACTTCAGCATTTACATTTCTTGCCATATCAGTCACTTCTTCAGGTCGCTCATCAATCAACAAGATAATCATATAAACCTCCGGATGGTTGTGGGCAATTGCGTTAGCAACGTCTTTTAATAAGTTGGTTTTACCCGTCTTAGGTTGAGCAACGATCAATCCACGCTGACCTTTTCCAATAGGTGAGATAAAATCCATTATTCGTGTAGAATAATTCCCAGCCTTATACTCTAGATTAAATTTTTCATCTGGAAACAATGGTGTCAAATGATGAAAAGCTACTCTGTCTTTAACAAATTCAATTGATCTTCCGTTAATCGTTAATATATTGATGAGTGCAAAATATTTCTCGCCTTCTTTGGGTGGTCTAATGTTTCCTTTAACAACATCTCCAGTTTTAAGTCCATTTTGACGAATTTGATTAGGGGCAATATAAACATCATCAGGAGAAGGTTGATAGCTATAATCTGCAGATCTTAAAAATCCGTATCCATCTGATATAACCTCTAAAACTCCTTGAGTAGTAACCACACCCTCCAATTCCAAATAGTTAATAAGCTTATCCTCGGCCTCTCTTTTCTTTCGTTTTTCTTCCTCAATTCTTTTCCTTTCTGCGTCTCGTTGTTCTCTTTCTCTCTCACGAGCTTCGTTTCTTTCTGACTTGACTTGGTTGTTAGGTCGAGAAGGTTTATTGTTTTCTTTTTCTTGTGTTTCTTTTTGGTTTGAATCTTTACCAGAATCACTTTGAGCAGTGGTAGAATTTTTGTCTTTTACCATACGTTGTCTTCTAGGAACCTTTTTGCGTTCAGTTTCATTATTATTCTCAGTTTTGTCCATCTTTGACTCAGCTTTCGGCTTGTCTTTTGTTTTGGCTGCAGTTTTGGTATCTACAGACTGAAACTTTGATGGGTTTACTGCTTGATAATCAAGTATTTTATATGCTAAATCTTGTTTTTTTAATCCCTTATGAGGAATTTCAAATTTTTCTGCAATTTTCCTAAGTTCAGGAAGGAGCATCTCTCCAAGTGAAAGAATATCGTACATATTAATTTAATAAAAATAGATGTTTTAATCGCTGTTTTTAAGTCTAAAAAAAGAAATTTAATTTAATAGAGTTGCCTGAAAAGGCGTAGCAAGGATAAACAAAACTTTATAACTAGACAAATAATATATCTATTATAAGTTATTTTTAAATTTATTCTAAACCAATAATCTTACTGGTTCTTCAAGTAGTTCTTTGAAGGTCTGTAAGAATTTAGCACCCGTAACTCCATCCACGACTCTGTGATCGCAACTCAATGTAACTTTCATTACATGACCTGGCTTCATTTCACCGTTTTCTACAATTACCGTTTCTTTAGAACCGCCAACCGCTAAAATACATGCATCTGGAGGGTTAACAATTGCTGTAAACTCATCTATTCCAAACATGCCTAGGTTAGAGATTGTAAATGTATTGCCTTCCCAATCTTTAGGTTGTAATTCTTTATTTTTAGCTTTACCTGCCAAATCTTTGACTTCAGAACCAATTTGTGATAGTGACTTGCTATCGGCAAATCTCACAACTGGAACCAATAAACCATCTTCAACAGCAACAGCCACACCAATATGCACATGGTGGTTTCTTCTTATTTTATCACCCAACCACGATGAGTTAATGTTGGGGTGTTTTTTGAGAGCTAATGCTGTAGCTTTTACAACCAAGTCATTAACTGATATTTTGGATTCTGAGTACTCATTCATTCGTTTACGAGCATCCAAAACTGCATCCATTTTGATTTCCTTAGTTAGGTAAAAATGTGGTGCGGTAAACTTACTTTCAGCCAATCTCTTAGCTATTGTTTTACGCATCTGAGTAACAGGCAAATCTTCATAACTTTCTACTCCTACTGCTACAGTTGGCTGAGTTGAAGGTTTGAAATTCTCAATATCCTTTTTGACAATTCTGCCATTATCTCCACTTCCGTTAACCTCAGAAAGACTTATTCCTTTTTCTTCGGCCATTTTTTTGGCAAGAGGAGAAACAAATATCCTACCATCGGTATTTGTTGAAGTTTGAACTGATGCAGCTACTTGCGTTTCGGCGGCAACAGGAGCTTCTGCTAGAATTTCCGCTACTGGTGCTGGTGCTTCAGGGGTCTCTGCAGGAGTTTCCGCTGAATCAGCAGTTAGCAAATGCTGAAAATCTTCACCCTTCTTACCTATAATAGCTATGACTGTTTCAACGGGAACGGTCTCACCCTCAGCTACGTTGAGGTGTAAAATTTCCCCTTTTTCAAAATTTTCCAATTCCATGGTCGCTTTATCGGTTTCAACATCAGCTATCATCTCGCTTGACTTAACCGTATCGCCCACTTTTACAAACCAAGATACGATTGTTCCTTCTTCCATCGTATCACTCATTCTTGGTAATTTTATTGCTACTGCCATTATTTTAGTTTTAAAGCTTCGCAAAACTAAACATACAAGTTTAAATATTGTTGAGAACGGCAAATAATCCTTTATTTATTTCTAACATTATGTGTTTGATTTGTACTACAGATGAGGCAATACGAAGATTTCTTGAAATATGTACTGGAAAACGGTGCTACCAAAACAGATCGAACAGGAACAGGAACAGTTAGTGTTCTTGGGGGTCAACTTCGATTTGATCTTTCAAAATCATTCCCGCTAATTACTACTAAAAAAATCCACTGGAAATCTGTAGTTCATGAGCTACTATGGTTTTTGAAAGGAGATACTAACATCCAATATCTCAAAGATCACAATGTAAAAATTTGGGACGCATGGGCTGATGAAAACGGTGATTTAGGGCCTGTCTATGGCAAGCAGTGGAGATCTTGGGAAAATCCGAATGGAGAAAAAATTGATCAAATTCAAAACGTATTAGACACTTTAAAAAACAATCCTGATAGTAGACGAATAATTGTGAACGCTTGGAATGTTGGTGAACTTGGCGATATGGCTCTCACCCCATGCCACTGTCTATTTCAATTCTATGTAGCTAATGGTAAATTAAGCTGCCAACTATATCAGCGTAGTGCCGACATGTTTCTTGGCGTACCTTTCAATATAGCCAGTTATGCTCTGTTAACCATGATGATCGCTCAAGAAGTTGGCCTGGCTCTAGGTGAATTTGTACATACATTTGGAGATGCTCATATATACAGCAATCACTTTAATCAAGTGAAAGAGCAATTGAGCAGAGAACCCAGAAACTATCCAACAGTCAAACTAAACCCCAATAAAAAATCAATTTTTGATATCGAATTTGACGATATTGAATTAATTGACTACGATCCACACCCTAGAATTAAGGCTCCTGTAGCTGTTTAATTTGTAGTTGATAATTTTTGTAGAATTTCAATTGCTGCGTCAGCAATTACGGTACCTGGACCAAAAACAAAGTCAACTCCATGGTTAAATAAATATTCATAATCTTGTTCTGGTATTACGCCGCCTGCCACAACTACAACGTTTTCCATTCCCTGCTTATGAAGCTCCTCAACTACTTGGGGCATTAATGTTTTGTGACCTGCAGCTAATGATGATACGCCAAGTATGTGGACATCATTTTCCATTGCTTGTCTAGCCACTTCTGAAGGCGTTTGAAACAATGGGCCAATGTCTATGTCAAAGCCTAAATCAGCAAATGCTGTAGCTATAATTTTAGCACCTCTATCATGACCGTCTTGGCCCATTTTAGCTACTAGAATTCGAGGTCTTCTCCCATCTTTTACCGCAAAATCATTTGCTTTTTTTCGAGCCAATATAACACTGTTCTCGTTTTGCACTTCTTTCAAATATACTCCAGAAATTAATGTATGATTGGCATGGTATCTTCCATAAACATCTTCTAAAGCAAAAGACATTTCTCCCAAAGTAACTCGTGCTAATGCAGCTTCAACACAAATACCTAACAAATTTTCATCCGATTTAGCTGCATTTTTTAGTCTGCTCAATATGCCTGCAACTTTTGTTTCATCGCGATTATCCTTTAAAGTAGTTAATCTTTTTATTTGACTTGTTCTAACTGCATCGTTATCCACTTCTAATATTTCAAAATCTGGCTTTTCTTTGACCTTAAAACGATTTATACCTACAATGCATTCCTTTCCAGAATCGATATTAGCCTGTTTAATTGCTGCACACTCCTCTATCCTCATCTTGGGCAACCCTTTTTCGATGGCTTTAGTCATGCCACCCAATTCTTCAATTTCTTTAATGTAATTCCATGCTTTGTCAACAATTTCAATTGTTTTTTTCTCTAACGAAAAACTCCCACCCCAAGGGTCGATGGCTTGAATAATTCCCGTTTCTTCTTGAATAATCTTTTGAGTGTTTCTGGCAATTTTTGCACTAAACTCCGTAGGTAATGCTATAGCTTCATCAAAGCTGTTCGTGTGCAAACTCTGAGTTCCGCCAAAAACAGCTGCTAATGCTTCTATGGTCGTTCTTGCAACATTATTATAAGCATCTTGTTCGGTTAAACTCCACCCACTTGTTTGGCAATGTGTACGAAGTGCTAGTGATTTCGTGTTTTGAGGATTGAATTGTTTAATCAATTTAGCCCATAACAATCTCCCTGCTCTTAGCTTGGCAATTTCCTCATAAAAATTCATTCCTATGCCCCAAAAAAAAGACAACCTCGGGGCAAAATCATCAATAGACAACCCCGCTTTGATACCCGTTCTAACATATTCTAATCCATCGGCTAGCGTGTAAGCTAATTCCAATTCAGGACTAGCCCCAGCCTCTTGCATATGATACCCACTAATACTTATACAATTAAATTTAGGCATATTCTGAGAGGCATACTTGAATATATCAGAGATTATTCTCATGCTCGGTTCTGGAGGATAGATATATGTGTTTCTAACCATGAATTCTTTCAAAATGTCATTTTGAATCGTTCCCGTCAGCTTTTCTTGACTAACACCCTGCTCTTTTGCAGCTGCAATATAAAATGCCATAATTGGCAATACAGCTCCATTCATTGTCATGCTCACAGAAATGTCTCCCAAGGGAATTTGATCAAAAAGAAGTTTCATGTCTTCAATACTATCAATAGCTACACCAGCCATTCCCACATCACCCACAACTCTTGGGTGATCGCTATCATATCCCCTATGAGTTGCTAAATCAAAAGCAACCGACAACCCCTTTTGCCCAGCTGCTAGATTGTTTCTATAAAATGCGTTGCTTTTTTCTGCAGTACTAAATCCCGCATATTGACGGATTGTCCATGGACGAATTGTGTACATAGTAGAGTATGGGCCACGTAAAAAAGGTGGTAAACCTGCCGCAAATGAAAGACGCCCGTTTACTTTTAATGTGTTTAATTTAGGTTTGTTTTTTGAAATTCTTGAAAAATATTTATTCGTTAATGACTCAAAAAACCAACTTCCACTTGCCGCATCTGCAAGTGTGTCAACATAACTCTCATGTTTCAACACCAGCAATATATTCTTGGCTAGACGCTGACTTTTTTTTGCACTACTGCTGTCAAAAGGTAATATACATATGTGGTTTGCACCTCCAATAATTGCCGATGTAGCCGCAATCGTTTGTCTAATGAGGTTGTTGTACTTAAATTCATCTGGAATAGGTGGAATTACTACATTAATCTCAAGTTTTGGATAGGCCAACCTCAAAGCTCGAATCCGAGCTATGTTGTCAAATAAATCTGTTCCAACATCAAACCGAACCTTGCCTGCTTTTACCTTTAAAATTGAGTCTAGCGAGAGTTTACCCATGTCCACTCCCAATTCATCCAAACTGGTAATTGCCGAATCAACTCCATCTTCTTTAATTAATCCATCACCTAAATGGGCTATTTTCCAATCAACTGGTAAAATTTCATATGTCCTTTTTGAATTTTCATAACAACAATATGAATCCACTATAATACCGTCTGAAGATACATAACGTAAATCATCTATTGATTTGCCCTTTAGATCTTGGATAGCTTTTTGTTTCCATTCATCTAAGCCTACTTTAGAAAATTCATCGAATGACAAGTTTTTATCCATGTGCATTTCAGCAAATTTAACCTCTAGACTTTAACATTAGAGATAGACTCTAGTAAATTTGCATCTATGTATAGCCACATTATATCCGAAAAACAAGGAATTGTTCAGCTTATTACTATTGATAGAGAACATAAATTAAATGCTCTGAATATAGAGCTCATTCAAGAAATAGGATTAGAAATTGATCGTCTCAATAAAGAAAAGTTAGTCAGGGGTATTATCATTACCGGAAAAGGTAACAAGGCGTTTGCAGCTGGTGCAGATATCGCAGAATTTGCAAAGTTTAATTCAAAGGAAGGTGAGAAAATGAGCACTAATGGGGGCATAGTGTTCAATAAAATTGAACAAAGTTGTATACCTGTAATCGCAGCAGTAAATGGGTTTGCCCTGGGTGGTGGGTGTGAGTTAAGCATGGCTTGTCATATTAGAATTGCAAGTGAAAATGCAAAATTTGGCCAGCCCGAAGTCAACCTTGGTCTTCCTCCAGGATATGGTGGAACTCAGAGGTTGTCACAAATTATTGGAAAAGGACGAGCACTCAACATGTTAATTTCCGCCAAAACTATTGGTGCAACAACTGCATTAAACTATGGGCTTGTAACCCAGGTTGTTCCAATAGACGAATTGCTAAACACATGCATTCAATATGTTCAAAATTTGGCTCACAAATCACCTATTGCTATTGACGCTGTGATTAAATGCGTTAATACTATGTATGCAGAAAATAATGGGTTTAACTTTGAAATTAATCAGTTTTCCGAATGCTTTGAACGAGATGATTTCAAAGAGGGCACTCAGGCATTCATGGAAAAAAGAAAACCAAATTATTAAATTACAAAGCTTTATGCCGAATTTGGCATTCTATTTGTACATAAGAATCTGAACATTACATTTGAAACATTATAAAACAACAAACATGAAAAATTTAATTATACTAACTGCAATCCTATTTGGGCTAAACGCAACAAGCTATGCTCAAACCGAAAAAGTAACTTTATCAACTGAAGCACAGGCCAAGATAAGCTTAGAAAAAAAGTCACACGATTTTGGAACGATAGAAGAAGGGGTGCAAGCAACTGTAACGTTTACATTCAAAAACACAGGTAATGCTCCATTGATTTTAAACAGTGTTAAAGCATCTTGTGGTTGCACAACACCTAAGTGGACTAAAGAACCTATAGCTCCAGGTTCAGAAGGACAGGTAACAGCTATATACAACTCAAAAGGACGCCCTGGAAATTTTTCAAAAACCATTACCATTAAACACAACGGTGTTGGTGGAACAGAGTTTTTAACTATCAGAGGTGTTGTAAATAAAGCTCCTGCTCCCGTTACTCCTACTGTTGTAGCTCCATAAAAAATTGTAAAAAAAGATATAAGCCACCGTGTTTCGCGGTGGCTTTTTTATTACACGGTTATATTATTGAATTTTCCAAACCAACCCGTCATACCTCCTGTGTGTATCGCTAGGATATTTTGTCCCCGCTCAATACGTCCTTTCTCTAATAGTTTCTTTATTGCAAACATCATTTTACCGTTATAAATAGGATCTAATACAACTCCAGTTTGTTTCATAAAATCTTGAATAAAGGCGATTAACTTGCCATTCGTTTTAGCATATCCACCAAGATGAAATTGATCATACACATTAACACCCAAAATACCGTATTGATCTATTATTTCATTGGCAATATAACCTTCACCCTTTAAAACCTGTATACCGTTAAGCAAAGTTTTGATGCTTTTTGAATCCAAATAATTAGCCATTCCTGCAAGCGTTGTACCTGTGCCACATGGAACAAAAATTTGATCGATATTAGATAAATTGTCCTCTTTTAATATTTCACTACAACCTACTGTTCCGTCTATACAAGCACCCCCTTCTGGTATAAATAATGAACGTTCAAAAACACCTACTTTTCTTTTAATGTTCGAATATTTGTACCGTGAAATGAACTCTAAATTCATACCATACATTTTACACATTTTTAATACTGGATTGAGTTCTTTAGGTGGTTCACCACGAACAATGGCTTTGCATTTTATTTTAAGAATTGAACATACTGCAGCTACTGCTAACAAATGATTTGAATATGCTCCACCAAAGGTGGTTATACTCTCATAATTTGAACTATCCTGATTTGCTAAAATACCGGAGAGTTTTCTCCATTTGTTTCCTGAAATAATAGGGTGAATCAAATCATCTCTCTTAAGAAAAATTTTTACGCCATGTTCTCTAGTCCAATTGGTAGAAATTTCTGAAACTGGGCTTGGTATGTTTAAGTGTTCTTTCAATTTGTTGTTGATTTAACAATGCTCCACGCCAATTCGGATTCAAACCCTTTGCTCATAGCAAACTGTACAGCTTTATAATTTTTTTGATACACCTTCTTTTCAGTTTGTTTTGCTATTTTCTTGATTAAGATTTCTTTAAGTACCGTATGGTATTTTTCATCATTTATTTCTGCCAATCCTTTATTTATACAATACTTTGATATCTTTCTTTTTTTTAATTCTTTTGTTATTTTAATCCTACCCCATTTTTTATAATTAAACTTACCGCGAACAAAAGCTTTTGCAAATCGCTCTTCGTTTATAAAATCTTCCTGGATTAACTCGTAAATTATTTCTTCGACGTCATTGGGCAGTAAACCGTATGAAAACAATTTATCTCTTACTTCTTGATGACAACGCTCTTGATAAGCACAAAATTTAGCAATTTTTACCTTTGCTTCCTTTGGTGTATATTGCTGATTGAGTGTTGCCATATAACGAAGCTGCTAAATTAGCTACAATAACACTTACTTTCGCAGATAGCTTGTATTCTTTAAACAAAATAGCAAAAATAGTAGATGGAAAGGTCTATGGAGATGGGTCTATAGAGATTCAACACCTGTATACTGACACGAGAAAAATTCAAGAAAAAGAAAACGCCTTGTTTTTTGCTTTGGTTACTAGCAAAGATGATGGTCATAAACACATACCTCAAGCTGAAAAGTTAGGTTTATCTGCATTTGTTGTATCTCAAAAACCCAAAACAAAATGCTCATACATTCTAGTTAAAGACAGCTTGCGTGCTTTACAAGCATTAACCAAAAAACACAGGGATCACTTCAAAATACCAATAATTGGAATAACAGGTAGCAATGGTAAAACAATTGTTAAAGAATGGTTGTCGCATTTACTTGACGAGCCTCATGCTGTTTGTAAAAACCCCAAAAGTTTCAACTCACAGATTGGAGTCCCTTTGTCTGTTTGGCAACTAAACAAAACACACACTATTGGTGTATTTGAAGCTGGCATTTCAAAATACAACGAAATGTGTTATTTAGCTGACATATTGCAGCCTAACATTGGCGTATTCACCTATCTGGGGGATGCACATGGAAACAATTTTAAATCTCGTCGTGACAAACTGCTAGAAAAAATTAACCTTTTTAAAAATTGTAAAATTGTAATTTGTTCTAACACTCAAAAAGAGGTTGTTGATGAGATTCACAATGCAAATTTAAAAACATTTTCATGGGGATTTAATCTGTCATCTAACGTCTTAATAAAAAAAACCGTAGAAGGAAATTATAAAATTAAATATCATGACGAAGCAGTCCTAATTTCAATACCTTTTTCGGACAAAGCATCTCTTCATAATGCCTTTACCTCAATCGCTACAGCTTTATATTTAGGTGAAACTCTGAAAACTATTTCGAAAAAAATTAATACCCTTCCAAATGTTGACATGAGACTTCAACAAGTTAATGGTGTTCATAATACTCAACTGGTTTTAGACTATTATAATGTTGACTATCAATCAATTGTCATGGCTGTTGATTTTTTAAATCAACAAAAAATTAAAAGGCAAGAATGCTCAATTATTCTCTCTGATGTATTAGAAATTAACTATAAAGGCAAAAACCTCTACAAAAAGATTAATACTTTACTCACCAACAACAAAATAATTGAAATCATTGGGGTTGGCGAACACCTAGAAAAAAACAAAAAGTACTTTACTGTTAAATCCTGTTTTTATAAAAGTACGGAAGATTTTTTGGAAAGCCACCCCATGCATCGATTTAAAAACCAAATGGTATTAATAAAGGGTGCCAGAAAATTTGAATTTGAGAAAATTGCTGAACGTCTAAAATTAAAAACTCACCAAACGGCATTACACGTTAATTTATCTAGACTACAACATAACGTAAACCTAATTAAAAATAAAATTGGCAACAAAACTAAACTCATGGCAATGGTAAAAGCTCTTGCTTATGGTAGTGGTGGTTACCAAATTGCTAAACTTTTAGAATACAACAACATAGATTTTTTGGGAGTTGCCTATACCGATGAAGCCACACGACTCAAAAAAAAGGGAATTACAACACCCATTGTGGTTTTAAATCCAGATTTAACTGATTTATCTCCATACATTGAATCAAATATTCAACCGGTCATTTATAATTTTTCAAGCTTAGAAAAAGTCCAAAACCACAACATAAGTGTTCACCTAGAGTTTGACACTGGCATGCATCGTTTAGGGTTTGAAAAAAAAGATCTAGATCAGCTTGTTGCGAAAATTAATAACAAATCCAATTTAAAAATTATTTCCATTTTTAGCCATTTGGCTGGAGCAGAAAACCATTCTCTTGACAACCTCACAACAAAGCAAATAAGTGATTTTAACGACATCTGCAAAAATTTTGAAGAAAAGTCCAAATTAAAACCCATAAAACATTTGTCTAACACTGCGGGTATAGAACGTTTTCCTGAAGCAAAAATAAATATGGTTCGTTTAGGAATTGGTCTTTACGGTATTTCACCGTCCCAAACTAAAACAAAACTGTTACCCGTGAGTAGCTTTAAATCGTACATATCCCAAATCAGACACATTCCGGCTGATGAAGGAGTAGGGTATGGACATTTGGAAAAAGCAGACCACCCCAGAAAAATAGCAGTTATAGCTGTTGGCTATGCTGATGGATATTCGAGGGCGTTTAGCTGTGGTATTGGTTCAGTGCTCATCAATGGTCAACCAGCAAAGGTTGTAGGTAATGTTTGTATGGACATGACCATGTGTGACGTGACATCCATTTCTTGTAGCGAAAAAGATGAGGTAATTATTTTTGGAGACAATCCAACGGTAGAAGACCTGTCAAGACAAATAAACACAATTCCTTATGAAATTTTAACCAACATTAGTGATCGAGTTAATCGAGTATTTTTCCAAGAATGACAAAAGAAGAGTTAATAAAAGGAATTAAAACGGGAGACCCAAGATCCCTTAGTAAGGCCATTACCCTTGCCGAAAGTTCGTTGGACTCAAAACAAGAAGTTGCACTCCAAATCATCGAACATTTTGGGCCACAAAAAGACACATTAAGAATAGGTGTAACGGGTGCACCCGGAGTAGGTAAAAGTACCTTTATTGAAGCTGTAGGTGTAGAGATTCTAAAAGACCCTACGAAAAAAATAGCCGTATTAAGCATTGACCCAAGTAGTGAAGTCTCTCAAGGTAGTATTCTTGGTGATAAAACAAGGATGAACAAACTAAGCTCAATGGATGCGGCCTACATCCGACCCAGTGCCTCTGGAAATAATCTAGGTGGTGTTTCAAAAAACACTCGGTTAGCAATATTGCTATGTGAGGCTGCTGGGTACAATACTATATTTATAGAAAGTGTTGGGGTTGGTCAAAATGAAACTGAAATAGCAAAATTGTCAGATTTGTTTGTTTTACTCATTAGTCCTGGGGGGGGTGACGAACTTCAAGGAATAAAAAGAGGCATTATGGAAGTTGCTGATATTATTGTGGTAAACAAGGCTGATGGCAACAATAAATCTCAAGCACAAGTCACTGCCAAAGAATACAGCATGGCACTTAATTTGAAACCAAAAAACGAGAACAATTGGACACCAAAAGTTGTCGTTGTTTCAGCTCACAAAAGGCAAGGAATCCAACCACTTATAGAGAAATGTCTAGATTATAACAAGCACATTAAAAATCACTGGAAACAAAACAATAGAAAAGAACAAATGAAATATTGGACTAAAAAAAATATTGAGTATTTGTTGTTGTCTAAAATTGACCAATATAGTGATACAATTGAGTCGAGTATTGAAAACGGTGTGCTTCCTGAAAGATTAGCTAAAAATATTTTAGAATGATTCGCAATTAATAAGAGATTCTATTTAGTGAAATTATTCATGATCTAGTTCTAAATTTGCACACATAAAAATAAAACAATATCATGATTATTGGTGTACCTACAGAAATTAAAAATAATGAAAACCGAATAGCCCTTACCCCTGGTGGAGCACTAGAGCTTACCAAAAGAGGTCATGAAGTTTATGTTCAAAAAGATGGCGGTATAGGAAGTGGTTTCAGCGATCAAATGTACACGGATTGTGGTGCTAAAATTCTAGATACCATTGAGGACATTTATCAGATTGCCGAAATGATCATGAAGGTAAAAGAGCCAATAGAGCAAGAATACTCTCTCATTAAAAAAAATCAACTGGTGTTTACTTATTTTCATTTTGCTAGCTATGAACCACTAACCCATGCTATGATTGATAGTGGTGCTGTTTGTCTTGCATACGAAACTGTCGAAGCTCCTGACAGAAGCTTACCTCTATTGGTTCCTATGAGTGAGGTTGCTGGTCGAATGGCCATTCAAGAAGGAGCCAAATATCTTGAAAAACCAGTCAAAGGAAAGGGAGTTTTATTGGGTGGTGTTCCGGGAGTTTCCCCCGGTAAAGTGCTTGTAATTGGTGGGGGTATTGTGGGTACCCAAGCGGCTAAAATGGCCGCTGGTCTAGGAGCACAAGTTACTATTTTAGATGTTAGCTTAGCTAGGTTGAGATATCTTAATGATATTATGCCCGCAAACGTTGTTACCCGATTTTCAAATGAAATAAATATTCGTGAGTTGATACCACAAATGGACCTAATAGTTGGAGCAGTATTAATACCAGGAGCAAAAGCACCAAACCTTATAACCAGAGACATGTTGAAAAACATGCAGCCGGGTACCGTTTTAGTGGATGTAGCTGTAGATCAAGGTGGGTGTATCGAAACTTGCAAACCCACAACGCATGAAGAACCCACTTTCATCATTGATGACATTGTTCACTACTGTGTAGCTAACATGCCTGGGGCTGTTCCATATACATCAACTGTAGCTCTTACCAACGCAACTCTTCCATATGCAATACAACTAGCTGAAAAAGGATGGAAGCAAGCTTGTAATGAGAGTCGCGAATTAAAACTTGGGCTAAATGTTATTCATGGTAAGGTTTGTTACAAGGCTGTCTCGGAAGCATTCAACCTCGAATACACCCCAGTCGATGATTTTTTAAATTAATGGCAGTCAATCTAAATCATAGAATTTATTCTAATGTAATTTCATTACAACATATTTTCATCTACCATGGGCTGTTTGGCATGTCAGACAATTGGCATCAATTGGCTAATCAGCTGTCTGAACACTATAATGTTATTACTGTAGATCAACGCAATCACGGAAAAAGCCCACACACCCCTGAAATGTCTTACGAGGCTATGGCTGAAGATGTTTCGTTGTTGATGGACAATTTAAGTGTTAAAAAAGCATATCACGTTGGGCACTCAATGGGTGGAAAAATGATCATGAAATTCGTAGACCTATATCCTGAAAAAGTTGAAAAGTTAATTGTCGTTGATATTGCACCAAAGGCATATGTTCCTAGTCACACTAGTTATTTCAACGCTTTTAAAACACTCGATTTTTCTTCATTCAAGACTAGAAAAGACGCCGACATTGCTTTGTCTGCATTAGAAAAAAACATGGGAATAAGGCAGTTTTTGTTAAAAAACTTAAATAAAGAAGAATTTGGCTATTCACTCAAAATTAATGTGTCTACCATAGAAAATTTCTATCCTGAAATGATTGGAGTTGTTAAATTTAATCATACCATTACAAGCCCCACACTTTTTGTCTATGGTAGTCTTTCCGATTATATTAAAGAAAGTGATTTCAACCACATTAAAACTATTTTCAGCAATGTGCAGTTTAAAAAAGTAGATGGTTCTGGGCATTGGATTCATGCTGAGAAACCGATTGAAACACTAAAAATTATCACAGACTTTTTTCACTAAAAATACTAGAATTGATGTAATATTGCTAGGATTATAAAGTGAAAAACTTAGCAACAATAGCTTTATTGATTATTGGGATATCAGTTCATGGTCAAACTACCATCACGGGTAGAGTGATTGATGCAAGTTCAGGTGACCCGCTCCCCTATGTTGCTATTCGGGGGATTGGTGTTCAACTTGGAGCAGTAACTGATTTTGACGGTTACTATAAAATATTAACGGAATTGGAAGTGGACTCATTAGTTGCTTCATATATGGGGTATCAATCAGCTAAAAAAGCAGTACTTAAAGTAAAATCTCAATCCATCAACTTTAGTTTAATGGAACAAGCCAGTTCTTTACAAGAATTTGTGGTAAGGCCAGGAGGAATAAACCCGGCCCATGTTATCATGAAGCGTGCTCAAAAAAGAAAAAAGAAATACAATCCAGAAAAAATAGAATTCTATCAATATCAATCTTATAGCAAGGTTCAATTAGCTGTTGACAACGTAACTGACAAGTTTAAAAAACGAAAAATATTTACTGCAATGGAGCCGCTATTTGACTCTATATCAAGTTTTAGCGATACTAGCTCTAAAAAAGTACTCCCTGTTTTTATATCTGAAACCATCAGCGATTATTATTTTAGAAAATTCCCTAGAAGAACAAAGGAGGTAATAAAAGCTACAAAAATACAAGGAGTGGGTGTTGGAGATGAAAGCTATGTTTCTCAAATATTGGGATCTACGTTTCAACAATATAATTTTTATGAAAACAACCTTTATATTCTTGATAAAGACTTTATCTCACCGTTGAGTGTTACCGCAAACTCTTACTATTATTTTACACTTAAAGATAGTGTAGTTATAGACGAGAAGTCTTGTTATCAAATAAGAGTTGATCCAAAAAACCCAATTGATCTTGTATTTAGTGGAACAATATGGATTGAAACCAATTCATATGCTCTAAAGCAACTCAATTTAGAAATTACAGATAAGGCGAATATTAATTTCATCGAGAAACTAAAAATTCAACAAGAGTTTACAGAAGTTGAGCCAACATACTGGCTTCCTAAAAAGACTCGTGTACTTATCGATATTGCTGAGCTTACAGACAACACCCTTGGAATGATTGGGTTGTATTATAATTCTGCTAAAAACATCTCTGTAAATAATGTTCATGAACTGCCTTTTTATGAAGAAAAAATCTCAGTTGCTGACAGTTCATTTGAGCGTTCTGACGAGTTTTGGGATACCGCTCGTCATGAACGAATATCTGCCAATGACAAAAAGGTGTATCTTATGGTAGACTCTTTAAAAAACCAACCACTCATAAAATCATACATAGACGTTGTCGAAATAGCTGTAGAAGGACACATACCTAAAAACAAGGTTGACTTAGGGCCTTGGTATTATTTGCTTGGCTATAATTCTCTTGAGGGTATACGCACACGAATAGGTTTTCGAACATCTCCCAAGTTTCATAACGATTTTCAATTTCGGTGTTATGGAGCATATGGTTTAGGAGACAAGAAATTTAAATATGGGATCTTTTCGGATTATGTGTTTAGTCGCTCCAAGTGGAGTAAGGTTGGGGCTTTTGTCAAGGAAGATGTTGAACTAATTGGACTTACAGACGAAAATAATGGTACATCTGCAATTTATGATGCTTTTGCAATGTTGGGAACAAACCAATTAAATCGAAGCTTTACAAAAAGCGTTTGGTTTGAAAAAGAACTTACAAAAGGGTACACCCAACTCGTTGACTTCAGGCACAAATCTTTTGTATTTGACCCTGTTGATGATTTTAAGTTTGGCTATTATAGTATCCCAAATGACACCACTTCTTCTGTAAGATCTAATTTTGACATTACCTCTATACGTTTGAAAGGTCGGCTTTCCCATAAAGAACAGTTTATCTACAGGAGAAACAATCGATATAGTATGGGTAACCTAAAAGCACCTGTTTTATCTGTTGACTACACCCATAGTTTTAACAGCTTGCTTGGCGGTGATTTTAAGTTTGACAAAGTGGGCGTAGAGTTGTGGCAGTTTAACAGCCTTGGCAACTTTGGGACATTTGAATATACGCTTAAAGCATACCAAACTTTTGGACAAGCACCTTACCCCTCTTTATTTATAATGCGAGGAAACCAATCTTTCTTTAGCAACAGACAATCTTATAATCTTATGGATTTCTTTGAGTTTGCAGCAGACCGATATGTTTCTTTTGATTACGAACACCAATTTAATGGTCTAATTATGAATCGCATCCCATTTGCCAAAAAACTCAAATGGCGTAGCTTTATAAATGCCAAGGGGGTATATGGTACAATGAGTGACAAAAACAAAGCACTTATGCCTCTAAACAATACGTCGATAACTAATCCCAATTTTTTTGTAAATCGAAAACCATACATGGAGCTAGGATATGGTATTGAAAATATATTTAGATTTGTTCGCGTTGATTTCATACATCGATTAACCTATTTAGAATACCACCCCAATGCCAAACCTTTTGGCGTGAAGTTTAATGCTGTTTTGCGTTTCTAACGCTCGTTAGTCGGTCCTCTTTTTGTTGAAAAAAAAGATTTCATTAACTCAACACTTTCCTCTTCTAAGATCCCAGTTTTAATATTCAATTTTGAAGATTTAGAGACAACGTTTGTAAATCCATGTTTTGGCTCTAAACAACCTAAAATCACTTGTTTAATTCTTGCGTTTTTTATTGCACCATAACACATAACACACGGCTCTACAGTGACATAAATTGTACACTCGTTTAGATATTTGCTGTTCAAAAAAGAACTTGCGGCAGTAATTGCCAACATCTCAGCGTGAGCTGTTGGGTCATTTAATGTTTCAACCTGATTAAAACCTTTACCTATAACCTGATTATTTGCAACTACAACAGCACCAATAGGAACTTCATCTGCAGCAAATGCCAACTCCGCCTGCTTTAGTGCCATTTTCATAAAAAACTCTTGCGACAATTCCATTTCCAAAATTATTCAAAATCCATTATTGAATTGTATAACATTTCTCCCACATACCTGGCTCCCTTGTATGTAAAGTGCGTATAATCTTTTTGAGCTAGATCATCTTTTACCCACGCAGACATTGAATTTTCACCCCCCATAGCCTTATATAAATCCCAAAAGCAACAACCGTTTTTTAGAGCTGCACTTTTCATTGCATTTCGTATTAAGGGTATGTTTTCATATGAAACCATTTCTCCTTCATTGTTTTTGCCCATATCACTTGGCCCTATTACAATAATGGCAATCTCTGGACCTGCTGTTTGAATACTTTTTAATTGTTGAGAAAACCACTTTTCATAATAATCGTAATTGTCTCTTTCGTCTGGGATAATATTAACTCCAAACTGTAATATAACAGCAACCACATTCATGGCCGATAGTTGAGTAGAATACCTGTTTCTGTTAATTTTAGTGAAACCCAAACCTGAGCTTCCTCGCATAGGAAAATTATCGACAGCTACCCCGACCTCACCATCTAAAGCAAGACCATATACTATAGGTAAATTGTTTGATTTAAAGGACACTTTAAGATCATTACCCCCGCTAACTGTCCATTCTTTGACCCCAAATAAGGGCGACTTTGAAATAGTATAGTGGTATGATGAGTCATTCTCATAAAGCCTCACTTGGAACGATGTATCACTACTGTATAACAGCTTTGCTTTTGAGTATTTTCTTGATATTGAATACCCCATATGCCTTTTCTTTACACTTAAAAATGTTTTGTTAAACAAATTTTGATCCTTTATTTCAGCTACAATTTGAGCACTATCACCGACACTGTCTGTTTGTGTCTTTATTGGATTTGAGTTTTTAATAGTAAAGGATGCCCCGCCAATTCCTGATAAATTTTTAAACTCTGATTTTGTATAAATTGAATGCTTAACAAAGTTGTCACTTTGATTTACCCTAAAGTTTCCTCTTGAAGTTGCAGTTGGTTCTAGGGGGAGAAGAATCCCTGGTCCGTATCCGCCAAATTTTTTCTGCAGCCTGTTTCTCAAATAATTGGTGATTCGATCTCCCTCTAATTGGGAGTCACCATAATGAAGAATGCGGACAACCTTCTTGCTGCTCTCTAACCTCACTTTGTTCAAAAGATTCGTTATCATGTCTGGTTTGTCCGGGGGGAGACTAAACCACTTACTAAATTTTCTTTTTTGTATTTTTTTTGACTCTTTAAGTTTCGCTATAGTGTCCTTTGAAGTTGTGGGCTGATTTGTAGTGTCTTCTTGAATTGTTTCAACTCCCTCTAGGACTTTACTAAGATCAACTTCAACCTTTTCTTTTCGATTTAATAATTCGTCAACCGAAACAAAATTAAAAGAAAAACCATCTTTGACTTGAACCCCGTCTTTTGGGAAAAAATAAACGACAAGGCCTAGAATTATATTCAAAAAAACAAGAGACAAAAACACCTTCCATGGTTGCAGGTTTTTATCTTTTTCTTGGTCTTTTTTTGTGAGCTTCAAAA
>JAKMFK010000068.1 GCA_022425465.1 Bacteroidia bacterium
AGGCAGAAAACAACATACCATTCACCAACTTCCATTTTGACGGGTTGTTCACTGTAGGGAACTAAAAGTTGTTTAACAAGACCTATATCCATAAAAGCCCCAGCACGATTCACATCTTTTACCTCTAAAAATGCGAATGAGTCAAGTTCGATAAGTGGCTTTATGGTTGTAGCAATGGGTCGTTCCTCGTTATCTAGGTATACAAAAACCGATATCTCATCACCAAGTTTTAAACTTTCATTTACATATATATTAGGCAATAAAACCTCAGTTCCTTGATCATCAATCAAATAACAGCCATTATCTGTTGTTCTAGCAGCTTTTAGTTTATGTGTTTTCCCTATTTGCATGCTTTGCAAAGTTATGTTTTCAGTGATGTATTTAATGAACTCATTTGAATATGTTGTATTAGAAAGTGGATTCATCTCCTTCCAATATCCCTACACAGGAAAATTTGTCAAAAACGTGAATACCATGTGGTGCACTTTTTAATTCTTCGGTAAGATCTTGTCCAGCCCAGTGTTCGTAATGTTTGCCATTCTTCCAAAGTCTACTGTTTGTCACATCGTAAACTTTATTTTGGTATGAAACCCAAATATGTTGGTGGTCTTGACCATTACGAAGACTAAGTTGTCGTCTTGAAATTTTGGGCAAATTAGTATTTTTAGTACTCACGGATGTATTTTAGCCATCAATTTTATACAAATGCGATTAAAAGTTCTCATAGTTTTTGTAATTGTTTACATTTTGTCAGCATTTGTTTGGCTTACGTTTTCACTTTTAAATTACTCAAATACGGATTATCAGTTGAAAAATGATGTATTGAAAGCAGGATTAAACGCCTGTACCCTTCAAGTAATAGAAAAAGCGAAGAACAATGAGTTAGGTAGTACAGAAGAAGTTATTTACAGATTAAAGCGTTTAGAAATTGACATCGATGAAGATAAGCTAAATGCCTTTATTAATAAGCGTTTTAATGGTAATTATGTTGCAGATTATTCTTACATATCCGAGAATATAAAATTTATTAGATTAGCCATAAACCCTTTAAAGATTGAAGAGTTAAAACAAGAACGATACCAGCAACGTAACATCTGGTTATATCAAAGTATTTTGTTATTGTTCCTAGTTGGTATAGGAATTTATGGAGTTTTTAGTAGCATAGAGAAGATTTATAAATTGAACAAACAACAGAACAATTTTTTACTATCAGTTACCCATGAATTTAAAACACCAATAGCAGCGATAAGACTAATGCTTCAAACGAGTAAGCATCCAAAAATTAATGACGATAAACGATCAGAGTTAGTAGATAACAGTGTTCAAAGCACGCACAGATTAGAGGAATTAGCAGAAAATATGTTGACGGCTATGCAAATTGAGAGTAATGCTTATCAGTACAATTTGTCTCCTGTAGATTATAGTAGTTTAATAAATAAGGTGGTAAGTAATCAGCAAATTAAAGGACAGATAACAGCTCAAATAGAGTCAAACATAACCGTTGATGGAGATGATTTTATATTGCGGATGGTGGTTAACAATTTGATTGAAAACGCATTTAAATATTCTGACAACCAGCCTATCGAAGTTGTACTTGAAACTGATCTTAAGTGGAAAAGACTTTCTATTAAAGATCAAGGAATAGGTCTTAAGAAGAAAGATTTTAAAAATATTTTTAAGAAATTTTATCGGGTTCAAGATGAAGAGACCAGAATATCTAAAGGCACCGGTTTAGGGCTCTTTATTGTGAAGCAAGCAGTAGAAAAACACTCAGGTAAGGTGTTCGTCAAAGCAAACGAGGGAAAAGGGGTAACGTTCACCATATTATTGCCATGACATTCCTATGACTATAAAATGATTTTAAAAATACATTTTTGTGACAGTCACTTAAATCAAAAAAATTTAACATGAGGAAACGTATCTTAGTTGTAGAAGACGAAAAAGACTTAGCAGACACTATCAAATTAAATTTAGAGCTAGAAGAATACCATCCAATTGTTGTACGTGACGGTCTTGATGCCATAGCTGCTTTTAAAGAACAAAGTTTTGATTTGGTGATTTTAGA
>JAKMFK010000083.1 GCA_022425465.1 Bacteroidia bacterium
CTATTGTTGTTGGAACCGGAGTTAGCGGTGGATGGGCAGCAAAGGAATTGTGTGAAAAAGGACTCAAAACTCTTGTACTAGAAAGAGGGAGAATGTTAAAACACATAGAAGATTACCCTACCATGAACGATGATCCATGGGATTATAAACATGGAGATGTTATTACCCAAGAAATCAGGAAGCAGCAGCCTAAGCAGAGTAGAACAGGTTATGTAAATTCAGAATCATCAAAGCATTTATTTGTAAACGACCTCAAACACCCCTACAGCGAAACCCAACCTTTTAACTGGATTCGCGGATATCATGTAGGTGGGCGTTCTTTGACTTGGGGGAGACAATCCTATCGTCTTACTGACTTTGATTTTGAAGCCAACGCTAAAGATGGTATTTCCATCGATTGGCCACTTAGATATAAAGATTTAGCCCCTTGGTATCATCATGTTGAAGAACACATAGGTGTTAGTGGAGAGAATTTAGGGTTGCCACAATTTCCTGATGGGAATTATTTAAAACCTATGGAGCTTAACTGCGCAGAGGATGTTTTAAAAGGAGCAGTCAATTCAAAATACAACGACAGAGTAGTAACAATTGGTCGTGTAGCACACATTACTGAAGGTACAAAACCGGGAGCTGGGAGAATCAGCTGCCAGTATAGAAACAGATGTAGAAGAGGATGTCCATTTGGATCCTATTTTTCAAGTAATTCATCTACTTTGCCCGTGGCTGAAGCCACTGGAAACATGACGCTCAGACCAAATTCTGTGGTTCATGAAGTAATTTACGACGCTGAAACCAAACGCGCATCTGGAGTACGTGTTATCGATGCCGAAACTAAAGAGGTAATAGAATTTAATGCGAAAGTCATATTCTTGTGTGCCTCTGCAATTGCATCTACATCAATTCTGATGCAGTCAAAATCAGATCGTTTTCCAAACGGTATGGGAAATGATTCTGGTGAATTAGGGCACAATTTAATGGATCACCACTTCCAGGTTGGAGCTCAAGGCTCTGTCGAAGGATTTGAGGATAAATACTATACTGGAAGAAGACCCAACGGAGTTTATATTCCTCGATTTAGAAATATCGGCGGAGACACAAATCAGAAAGACTTTTTACGAGGATACGGCTACCAAGGTGGTGGAGGTAGAGGCGGATGGTCATCTAAAGTTGCGGAGCTTGGTTATGGTGCTGGTTTTAAAGAAGCTATAACGGAGCCTGGAGGATGGTCTATGGGCCTTACAGGTTTTGGAGAAACTTTACCCTATCACGACAATAAGATGACTCTAGATTATGATAAATTGGACGAATGGGGACTCCCTACTGTAAATTTTGATGCAAACATCAAAGAGAATGAATTCAACATGCGTAAGGACATGGCTCAGCAAGCAGCAGAAATGCTTGATGTCGCGGGAGTAAAAAATATTCGCACCTATGATGCTCCTTATATATTAGGAAATGGAATTCATGAAATGGGAACTGCTAGAATGGGTCGTGATAGAAAAACCTCAGTTCTTAATAAGAATAACCAAATACACGACGTGCCAAATGTTTATGTTACTGATGGTGCAGCGATGACGTCTGCAGGAAATGTGAACCCATCACTTACTTATATGGCATTAACCGCGAGAGCTGCAAATCATGCAGTTGAAGAATTAAAAAAAATGAACCTTTAATATACTTTGTAAAATGGATAGAAGAAAAGCCTTAAAAAATATTGGAACAGGATTTGGTGCGATTGCAGTAACTCCCACGGTAGTAAGTTTATTTCAAAGCTGCCAATCAGCTGCAACTTATGCTCCTGCATATTTTAGTTCCTCCGACTTTGAAAAGATTTCACAACTAATGGAACTCATCATTCCAGCAACTGATATTCCTGGTGCAATTGAGTTAAAACTCCCTGAATTTACCGATGGCTATATCGCTGCCGTGTGGGATGAGGACAGACAAGGAAAGTTTGCTGAAGGGT
Organism: Bacteroidia bacterium; assembly: GCA_022425465.1. Taxonomy (GTDB): domain Bacteria; phylum Bacteroidota; class Bacteroidia; order NS11-12g; family UBA9320; genus UBA9320. Next base: position 1,967 of record JAKMFK010000083.1, read on the forward strand.
GGAAAGCATTTTTAACTGCTAGTGCTGCTATATCAGGAAAAGGAGTTGACCAAATGAACACTTCTGATTGGGATGCTGTACTTTCTAAATTCCTTAAGCCGGGGAGTGAAATTTCAGATGCAGAAAAGGATGCAGCTTCTTTTGCAAGTCAATTAAGAAGCCTTTCAGTTAATGCATTTAAAACCAATGAATTTATTGGAGAAAATGTATTGGCCTATGCTCCGGTTCCAGGGGAGCAAAGAGGTTGTGTAGACTTGATGGAGGCTACTGGAGGAAAAGCGTGGTCTTTATAAAGTTCTAAGGTATTCGCTTATAACGCGTGCCTCGTCTTGGCTCAAATTCTGATTGAGCATCAGAACGGGCATTAACTGTTCTTAAATTTACATATATTTTTTAAAGCCTGTAAGCTACTGTTTATGGGCTTTTTTGTTTTTTGTAGTCAGATTTCTGTATATAAATGTATATTATTGGTATGCAAATATGTAAATTTGTATGCAAATAAAGACGTTTGTGAGATTTAAGTACACGATAGTTTTAGACAAGCGCAGAAAACTGCAAAGTGGAAAATATCCTATCAAGGTAAACATCCACTCTTACGCTGATAATAAAAATCACTACGTATCAATTCCATCATTATTTACTAAAAACGGCAAATTAGAGTTTAGCTGTGAGAACCAAAAGGAGTTTGACAGCGTTTGGACTAATAGACACAAGAAAGACAGTTTTGGGAATGTAATCGGGGAGACAACAGTCTATGGGGAGAAGTTAGAATTAAGAAACGCCTTAAAAATTCAGAATGACAGACTCATAGCTTTAATGGAGGATACATCTTTGCTAACTCTTGCAGAGGTTAAGGATTGGATAAAAAATTGGGATGCTAAAGAATATGAAATTGATAAAACGTTTACTAATCTTTGGTTTGCCTTTGCTGAGTATATTACAAAATTAAATGAGGAAGAAAGGTATAAGTACGCCACCTCTATGGGCAGTACAATTAAGAAGCTTACTGAGTTTGTTGGAATAGAGTCTAACTTACAAAAACTAAGGATTTATAGGGATGTAGCTGACCTTTCAATAACAGATATAGATGTTGATTTTATGAATGCCTTTGAGGCGTTTATGTTTAAGCAGGGTCGTTCAAAAGCAACTGTGGGCGTTTACGCAAGAAATATTAGAACTATTTGGAATGACCTTTATGAAAGCCATTCTAAATATCCTTTTGGAAAAGGAGGTTATGTTATTCCTGAGGGTGCGAGAAAAAATCAAGGATTATCAAAAGCTGACATTAAGAAAATAGTTGATTTTAGTAGTGATAATGAGTATCTGCAAACCGCAAGAGATTATTTCCTGTTCTGTTTTTATAATGGAGGAATGAACATCAAAGACGTCCTGCATTTAAAGAAGGGGCAAAAGGAGTTTAAAAGGCTAAAGAGCATTAGAACTGCCAAAAAAGAGGTGATTATTCCTTTGGTATTTAATAAAATAACTAATGACATTATTGATAGGCGAACAGGAAAGGGGTCTTATCTATTTGATGTTATAAAGGATGGAGATGACGCAAAAACAAGACAAAATAAAGTAGATGCTCTGAACAGGGCTTTAAGACCGCAGTTGCATAAACTTAGTGACTTGCTTGAATTGGAGTATAAGATTACGCCTAATTGGTCAAGACACTCAAGCACTACAATTTTATTTGAAGAGGGTATTAGTTTAAAGGCTATCTCTGAGGGGTTGGGTCACACAACTCTAAATCAGACTGAGGGTTATATCAATACTATGATTGACAAAGAGCGTCCTAAGATTGAAAAGGCATTAAGTTTTGATGAAGATGATAGTGAGAAATAAGCGGTTTGTGGTCATGCGTAGCATGATCCACGAAACCTTAAAAGGTGTAAACTGTAAAGAGTTGACAGTAAAAATCTTTAATTAAATTTTAATAAGTATTTATCAAAATAGTCAGAAGTTAAAATACAGTAAATCAATAAGTTATAAAATATGAAAAAACTAAGTAGCTGATTATCAATAATATGAATATGCAAACCTAGTTAATAACTCCTGCTGACATTGTTTGGCACTCGGTAGTTGTATGTACTAAATTTGTCACAGACAGTTAAGGAGCTGTCTAAAATAAAAAAAGAGATAGCGCAGAACGATATCTCCTTGTAAGAATATAAACTTTGGCGGTTACATATTCTTTTCCAAAAGTAGGCAATTCTTTCTACTAAACCCAAATATTTTTCTGCGTTACTCAATTATTAATGTTTAAAATTATTACTATGAGTAATGACAACACAGGAACATTCCTGAATTTTACCCTGAGAGAACTTGCTCAGGGAACAGCCACCGAGTTAAAACCTTTTATTGAGGAAATCTTTGAGAATCTGCTAAATCAGAAGGCGGAGGATGATGATAAGCCTATGTCTTTTCAAGAGGCTTGTGA
>JAKMFK010000097.1 GCA_022425465.1 Bacteroidia bacterium
AATGGCTATCATGGCAAAATGAAATGGATGGAGAACCACTTTGAAAAAAGAATAAATCCCACCAAACTCGTTCCTGATTCAAAATCTGTTATTTCATTACTTTATAATTATTACCCTGAAACCAACTTTGATGATCAAAAATTAAAAATAAGTAAATATGCTTATGGGAAAGACTATCATTTTGTTATAAAAAGTAAATTGAAAGAGTTTATGAGTCTAATTCAAGATGAAATTGGTCAAGTTTCGGGTAGAGTTTATGTAGATTCTGCACCTGTCCTTGATCGAGCATGGGCAGCCAAAAGTGGATTAGGTTGGATTGGGAAGAATAGCATGCTTATCACCAAGCAAAAAGGCAGTTTCTACTTTATAGCTGAAATCATCATCGATTTAGAATTAACTCCAGATAACCCTACAACAGATCACTGTGGTTCTTGTAGAGCATGTATTGACGCTTGTCCAACTGATGCTATTATAGATAACAAAGTGATAGATAGCAATAAATGCATTTCTTACCTTACTATTGAATTAAAAGATCAAATCCCTAGTTCATTCAAAGACAAAATGGAGGGGTGGGCTTTTGGTTGTGATATATGTCAAGATGTTTGCCCTTGGAATCGGTTTTCAACACCCAACAAAGATGAACAATTCCAATCTCATCCAAAACTCAAAGAATTACATAAAAATGAGTGGACAGAACTTACTGAAGAAGTTTTCAAAGATGTTTTTAAAAAATCTGCACTAAAAAGAGCCGGTTATATGAAATTTTCAAATAACCTAACATACACGAAGAACGTGAACAAAAATTCTTTGTAGTCCTTTAAAAAGCTACTTAGTGATGATGGCCACCAGGCCCATGAACATGACCATGACTTATTTCCTCTTCGGTTGCCTCACGTAATGAAGCAATAGAACCAGTGAAATGCAATTCTTTCCCTGCTAATTGATGATTAAAATCCATGGTAACTTTATCTTCACCAATTTTTTGAACGACACCAACCATGGGTTGTCCATCTTGATTGGTTAGTTGCAACTGAGCTCCTTCAAAAACTTCAGTACTCATCGACCCATCCACTAAAAAGATCTGTTTATCTAAGTCTACAACAGCGTTTTGATTAAATTCTCCATAACCTTCGGCTGGAGAAACTTTAAAATCATACTTGTCACCCTCTTTCAAACCTGCCAATTGTTTTTCAAATCCAGGTATCATCATTCCATGACCATGAAGGTACATTAATGGTTGTTCTCCTGATGCATCAATCTTTTGACCATCAACATCTAATTGGTAGTTCACACCAACTACTGCGTTTTTAGCTATTATCATTTGCTGCAAAAGTACATTGGCATTTGTAGTATCAAAGTGATAAGGACAAATAATAAATACATCACTGTATTAATGGCTGTCTATCTTTGCGAAAATGAAATACGAGAGAATCAGTAATATAGAATTAGAGAAGATGGAAAAAGAATTTATTGATTTCCTTGTTGTCAATGGAATTAAAGCATCAGACTGGGTTTCTATAAAAGAGAATGAGCCGTTGACTGCTGATGAAATCATAAATCAATTTAGTGATGTTGTTTGGGAGAGTATTCTGAGAAGTACAAAATACCTAGATAAAATAGAAAATGATATCTCTTACTTTTTTAAATGCAATACGGAAGAAATCTCCTTGATTTTAATTGACAAATTGAATAAAAACAAAAAAACAACAACTAAAAAATATAGTAAAACTAGAGAACAAGAAATGTTTGACATGATATTATCAGGTTGCGTGATAAGTGATGGCAAAAACTTCAAAGAACTTTATGAAATAAGTTAGTTTAACTCATAAACTCTAGGCATTTTTCTATGAATTTTCTCTTTATACTGTGGTAAGTTTTCATTGATATCTACAGATTTATACCTAATTTGATATGTAAAAAAGTCAAGTTGGTAGTTTATAGGGATAAAACCATTAGTATGGGATATAATGTCATTAAAATAGTCATGACTAAAACCGTTATACTTTTCTGAATCTATAAAGATATCCTTTGAATAGTCACATGAATACGCAAAATAGAACTCATTCTTTAATGAAGTAGCTGGCACTTTAAACATTAATTTTATTTGATTTGAAGAAGGAGAGGAGGGGTACTTTTTCACAAAA
>JAKMFK010000135.1 GCA_022425465.1 Bacteroidia bacterium
CACAAGATGATGGAACTCCTTGAAAAAATGAAGGAATCCAAATTGGGTGGCTACGAAGAAGGTCTCTACTTGGAAGCTTGCAATGTTATGCAACAGCTTCATCGTCAAATTCATGTTTAAAAACTAGTTTGTAATATTATTGTTTGCTTAAAAAATACACGATATAAATAATCATGGTGTCTCCACTTCGGTATCCAGGTGGTAAAACGCGGGCATGCAAAATTTTAGACGAAATTATTAATGAAAAAGGTTTTGATACATCGGTTGTAATATCTCCTTTTTTTGGTGGGGGTTCTTTTGAGTTTTTTCTACGTTCTAAATACAATTCAAAACTTATAGTCAATGATAAGTTTAAACCTCTTATATCATTTTGGAAAACCGTTCAGACACGTAAGGTAGAATTATGTGGTGAGCTCCGAAAACTTCTCAACGTTGTATCAAAATCTACATTTAGTAAGATGAGAGACACAATAATGAAAGATACAGATGAATTTATACAAGGATATAAATACTTTGTGATTAACAGGTGTTCATTTAGTGGTGCTACACTTTCGGGAGGATTTTCAACAGAATCTTCCAAAAAACGTTTTACTGAATCATCTATTAAACGCACCGAAGATCTAGATTTATCTAACGTTGAATTTCATAATTTAGATTTTACTGAGTTCCTTAAAGGTAAAAGAGGTCTCATATTCTTAGATCCACCTTATTACCTTGAACAAAGTTCAAAACTCTACGGAAATAATGGTGATATGCATGAAAATTTTGATCACGAAAAACTATTCAACGCTATGAGACTGAGAAAGAATTGGATAATGACATATAACGACTGTGAATACATCAGAAATTTGTATAAGGATTACGATATTCGTGATGTAAATTGGAAATATGGAATGAACAAGACTAAAAAGTCATCTGAGATTGTCATCATAGGTTAGGTGGTAATCTTGTTTTATCATCAAGTGAGTATATACTTGGTTTTAATTGTTTTATATTCACAGGTTGGAAAGCTGCTGTTACGGATAACTGCGAATTCGTTTTAGAATGAACCTTCGCTCTTATACGTATCCTCTGCTTTAGCTTAAATTCTGGAACTTTTAATTCAAGTGGGTCTTCTCCCAAATGATACAACCCATACCCTTTTATTTGAATATAAGCACAATCTTTCTTTTTATAGAAATTCTGAATTTCCTGGTTGTCTATATATATGTATTCATCTAGATAATCATGTTTTATATTCAACCAATGTTCATAAGTTATCTTATTAACCTCGAATGGTGGTGGTTTGAATTTCACTTTGTCCATGTACTTTTGAAAAATATCGTTTATTGGTACCCAACTATTATCTTTCCATTTAATTCTACACTGTCCCCAATCTGGAGAATACGAGGGTTTACATTCAATATGCCCATTTTGAGTATATATATCCACTTGGTGTGAAGACCCACCACCTTGTTTCACAATTTTAGCACTATGTTTTATATTTTCATAACACATATCTTCGTATTTTTTTCCGTTCGTGGAACATCGTGACCCCTTTTTTGTGTTTTCATTACATTCTTTGTCGTTAATGTAAATGTTATAAAGGGATAGAATGGCACTTTTTAATTTTTTTACATCATTTTTCAAATCTTCCATCACAATCTCATTTATAATTATTATAGTTTAATCTTTATATTTATTTTATCCAGTTTAATATTTTAGTAGTGAATTGATACGAAGAATGTCTATACTTGGAAGCTTGCAATGTTATGCAACAGCTTCATCGTCAAATTCGTGTTTAAAAACTAGTTTGTAATATTAAAATGATTAGAACTCGTGTATTTTCCTTCCCTGTTTTTGGACGACGAAGAAGGCGCCGTCGTCCCATATATCATAGCTCTGAAGGTGATGATATATGGGATGTAGATCCCGATGATAAAAGAAGAGTAAATGACAATAAAAATTGGAGAAGACACCATCCAGAAGAAGAGGCTTGGGATATTGACAGGGAAAGAGATGCTGTTATGTATAAAAGGGAAGCATTGGAAGCATGTTTGAGAGTGGAATAT
>JAKMFK010000158.1 GCA_022425465.1 Bacteroidia bacterium
ACCTTCCACCAGATGGAGAAGAGCCTGAGGTAGATACCGAAATTCTCAAAAATGCATTGGATTTTGGAAATGTGGAAGTAAGGGATTGCCTCGTTCCTCGAACAGACATCAACGCGATTGATATCGAAAGCACCATCGAAGAATTAGAAAAACTCTTTATTGATACACGACACTCCAAAATTTTGGTTTTCAAAGAAAATATTGACCACATCATTGGTTATGTTCATCATTTGGATTTACACAAGAAGTCACACAGTATTCAGTCTATCTTGTTGCCGATACTCATTACCAATGAATCCAAAAGTGCCAATGACATGCTCAATGAGTTTTCAAAATCGCAACGAAGTATAGCCTTGGTAGTGGATGAATATGGAGGTACTGCTGGTATCATTACCGTGGAAGACATCATGGAGGAAATTTTTGGGGAAATTGAGGACGAACACGACGAAGTAGAGGACAATGAGCTAGTAACCAATGGAGGGCAACTCATTTTGAACGCCAAACTGGAAGTAGACTACCTCAACGAAAAATACAACCTGGCAATTCCAGAGGGCGAATACGAAACGCTAAGTGGTTTTATTTTAGCCAATCTCGAAGAAATACCTCCTACAGGCGAAGTCTTCATTATCGACCAATTTGAAATTAAAATTCTGGAAGCGGCTGAACAGAAAATTGAAAAAGTTCAATTAATCATTTTAGACTAGTTCAATAGCCGTACTTTTCTTTCCAAAGTGCTTTTAAGCGTTCACGTGTTTTATCTTCTGCAGGGTTATTCCCAGGGTCGTAAAGCGTCGTATTTGCGATTTCATCTGGAAGAAACTCATGAACAGTAAAGTTGTTTGGAAAGTCATGAGCATATGGATATCCTTTGCCATAGTCCAAGTCTTTCATGAGTTGAGTAGGGGCATTGCGTAAGCTTAAAGGAATAGATAAATCGCCTGTATCGTTCACCAAAGCCTGAGCCTTATTTATGGCCATGTATGCGGCATTGCTCTTTGGGCTTGTAGCCAAGTAGATGGCTGTTTGCGACAAGATGATTCGGCATTCAGGATAGCCCACATGGTTGACAGCACTAAAACATTGATTGGCTAATAAAAGAGCATTGGGATTGACATTTCCGATGTCTTCACTCGCAGCTATAATGAGTCTTCGTGCAATAAATTTGGGGTCTTCTCCTCCAGCAATCATTCGGGCTAAATAGTAAACAGCTGCATTTGGGTCACTTCCACGAATGGATTTGATAAATGCGGAAATGATGTCATAGTGTTGTTCTCCGCCTTTGTCAAAATGAGCTAGCCGAGCTTGAATCGCTTCATCAACTAGGGCATTATTGATATTAATTTTTTTCTTTCCAGAGAAGTTGACAATAATTTCGAGTGCATTGAGCAGTTTTCGACCGTCACCTCCACTAATTTTCGTGAGTGATTCCCATTCACTGATTTGAATTTCTTTTTGAGCAAGTAGCTGATCTTTTTGGCAGGCTTGATGAACCAATTGCTTCAAATCTTCGAGTTCCAAAGCTTTTAGAACAAATACCTCACATCGAGAAAGAAGGGCTGCATTCACCTCAAAACTCGGGTTTTCAGTAGTAGCACCAATCAGGGTAATGATGCCTTGTTCGACAGCACCCAGGAGAGCATCTTGTTGGCTTTTATTGAAACGATGTATTTCGTCGATGAATAGAATAGCACTTCCACCGCTACCTAAAAATTTAGTCTTTTTTGCTTTTTCAATCGCCTCACGAACGTCTTTCACTCCAGCATTAATTGCACTGAGTTGAAAGAAAGGGGTTTTTAGTGTTTGCGATATGATTTGGGCTATGGTCGTTTTCCCAACTCCAGGTGGACCCCAAAAAATACACGAATAGATATTGCCCCCTTCGATGGTTTTTCGTAGTGGCTTTCCCTTGCCTATGATGTGTTGTTGGCCGACAAGTTCCTCCAGATTTTGAGGTCTTACTCGTTCGGCTAACGGGGTATTTGATATGGATGTAGAAGAATCAATAATACAACAAAGATGCTAATTTTTGAGATATTAATAAACGCAATAAATAAAAATGGATATGCCTTACTTTTGCCTCGATGAAAATCATTTTCGCCTCTCAAAACCCTAACAAGCTTAACGAGATTCAATCTCAATTAGCCAATTACGATGTAGTTGGTTTGGATCCATTATTGTTTTCCGAGGAACTCCAAGAGACAGGAGCTACTCTAGATTCCAATGCACGCCAAAAAGCTCAACAAGTTTGGGACAAGACCCATGAAAGTTGTTTTGCCGATGATACCGGCTTGGAGGTAGAAGCCCTAGACGGCGAACCGGGTGTTTATTCAGCTCGATATGCAGGAGCACAAAAAGATGCGAATGATAACATGAATTTACTATTGCACAATTTATCTGATAAATCTAATCGAAAGGCTCGTTTTAGAACGTGCATATCATTGTGCTTGGATGGTATTTTTTATGAATTTGAGGGGATATGTGAGGGAGAAATTACCCTACAAAAATCAGGAGAAAAAGGGTTTGGATATGACCCCATTTTTCTTCCAAATGGTAGCAAGAAAACCTTTGCAGAGATGTCTTTAGTCGAAAAAGCAAGGATAAGCCATCGTGGCTTAGCAGTCGCTCAATTGGTTGATTTCCTAAAAAGATAACTATTTAAAAGCCGACTCGTAACGATTAATCCAATCTTCTGGAGTCATTTCCCCCATTAATTCAGCAATAAGGTCAAAAGGGATATCGTCCATCCTTTTAAATCGAACGCAGCTCTTGCCCATATCTAGTTTGTATTTGCATTGTTGAGCATATTCAGTTTGAAACCATTGGAGCAGTTCTGGATCGGTATAGATACCCATGTGATATAGAGCAATAAAATTTTTTTGAGAAGCGATATTCACAAAGGGTAGAGGAAGTTTGGGGTCGCAATGATATCCTGCTGGATAAAGAGACTTGGGTACTACATAACCAATCATACCATAGCTCATGCGTTCTTCGAAACCCAAGGGGAGGTGTTTGACTATGGTACTACGAAGCTTGTTGAAGCTGTCTTGGCGTTCATCCGGTAGTTGATGAATGTACTCTTCGGGTGAGTTAGCGATGTATTTCATAATTAATTCCATTCAAAAGTAGTTATGATTTAATAAAAAATAGGAGTTTTGTGGTTTAAAATGAAGTCAAATGGAATACAAAAAATAGCGACCTATATGTTGATAGGGTTATTTGTATTGTGGGGGATAACGCGAATAATAACCGGCTATTTATCAAATACCAATCAGTGGACAGCTGAAGATAAAGAGCAGTTAAAAAAAATGTGCATTAATGATGTAGGGGGGCGAGCTGTTCGATTTGCTCAAGAGACAGAGGAGTATTGCTCTTGTTTTTCTGAGTCGATAACCAATGGTTTCTCAAAAGTAGAATACCAATACATCAAAGCACAAGGCGAAAAAGAACAAAATGAAGAATTTATGCCTGTGATTTTAGACTGCTACAATGAATATCAAAAGGCCATGTTTGATAAAACTTCGCTTGACTAATTACAAGCCAAGTTCTTTTTGTTGATCAGCGTTAAGTGGAGCTGGTGCATCGATCATGACATCTCTACCCATGTTGTTTTTAGGGAAGGCAATTACATCACGTATCGAATCAGTACCCGCTAAAATAGCCGCTAATCGGTCTAGCCCAAATGCGATTCCACCATGAGGAGGTGCTCCATATTCAAATGCATTCATAAGAAATCCAAATTGTTCTTGAGCCTCTTCTTCAGAAAATCCGAGTAAGTCAAACATTTGTTTTTGGAGTTCTTTATCGTGGATACGTATGCTTCCACCACCTACTTCCATGCCATTGATAGCCATATCATAGGCATTTGCTTTAACCCTACTGGGGTCAGATTTCATGTATTCACGGTCTTCAGGTATGGGCGAGGTGAACGGGTGATGCATTGCATGCCACTTGTCACTTTCTTCATCGTATTCGACTAATGGAAAATCAACAACCCAACATCCTTTGAATTGATCCTTGGCTCGCAGTCCTTCTTGGTCTGCAACAAAAAGTCGAAGTTCATTCATTTGTTTTCGGACTTTGTCTTTATCCCCACTCAATACAAGTATGAGATCATTGGGTTGACTTTGACAAGTCTCTGCCCATTTTGCAAGTTGATCCGGATTAAAAAATTTATCGACAGAAGATTTGTATGTTCCGTCCTCGTTTACTCGACAATAAATCATTCCCAAAGCTCCAATTTGAGGACGCTTGACCCAGTTAGTCAACTCATCGAGTTGTTTTCGAGTGTAGGCATTACCACCAGCAACATTGATTGCAACTACGCTATCAGCATTGTCAAATACCCCAAATCCGTTTCCTTTGGTGACTTCGTCGATATCGATCAACTCCATACCAAAACGCATGTCTGGTTTATCGCTACCAAACCTCCGTATGGCCTCATCATAGGTCAATATAGGAATATCACCGAGGGCAATATCTTTAACTTTTTTGAACACAGAACGAATCATCCCCTCAAATGTGGAGAGTACATCTTCTCGTTCTACAAAACTCATTTCGCAATCGATTTGAGTAAATTCGGGCTGACGGTCTGCACGGAAGTCCTCATCTCGAAAACACTTTACAATCTGGTAATACTTATCCAAGCCGCTCACCATGAGCAATTGTTTGAACGTTTGAGGACTTTGAGGGAGAGCATAATACTGCCCTTCATTCATCCGACTAGGAACGACAAAGTCGCGTGCACCTTCAGGAGTAGATTTAATAAGAACGGGTGTTTCTACATCGATAAAATCGGCATCATTCAGATAATCTCGAACCGCTTTGTTGAGTTTGCTTCGGAGAATTATTTTGTCTTGTATGGGGTTTCTCCGTAAGTCTAGATACCGATATTTTAAACGAATCTCCTCACCTCCGTCAGTTTCATCTTCAATAGTAAAAGGAGGGGTGAGTGCCGCATTCAATACTTCAAATTCACGCACTTGAATTTCAATATCACCAGTAGGGATATGTGCATTTTTATTACTTCGTTCGATAACTACACCCTTTACCTTAATCACAAACTCACGACCTAATGACCGAGCTTCTGTATTTAATTTCTGGTCAAGCTCCTCATTGAAACTCAATTGAGTAATTCCGTATCGATCTCTTAAATCAATGAACGTCATTGCTCCAAAATCTCTTCTACGTTGTACCCAACCACTGAGTGTAACTTCTTCCCCAACATGAGCAATTCTCAGCTCGCCGCAAGTGTGTGTTCTGTGCATTGCCGCAAATTTAAGGCTTTGATTGGTATTTGGTGTAACTGTAATTTCTTCATAGATCAACAAATAATCTTGTTTTTTTGATAGAATGACATTCTAGTACTTTTCAATTAATATGATTTTAAATCCTCAAGTGAAAAGTTTTTACGAACGTATGGAAACCGATCTTTTTTTGATAAGCTATAGTAGGTATTTAAACCAGAAATCCCAGCAATATTTAGGGTGCCAAGATCAAGGTGACCGTTGTCGTTCAAGGTCCCATCTGGCATCAAGACATGTTCAACTTGACCTACCATGAGGGTAGTCCCATTTGATTTAATGGGGATCTCCTCTACAAATTGAAGTCCCATTTTGATTGGGCTTTCTTTTACAAATGGAGCATAATAATGATCAATGTACATGGGTGTCAGTTCACTCTTTTCAAATTCATTGGTAGTAGAATCAAATTTGGCAGAAGTGTAATGAGCATTTTGAATAAAGTCAGTTGTTACAAAATTGATGGTATAAACTCCGCTTGAAATAATGTTTTCGTGTGTATGACGACGAACCTCGCCTTGAGGTCTTAAGATAAACCCAAAAAGAGCAGGATTACTTCCCAAGTGAACAACCGAGCTGAAAATAGCTAAATTTTCGTTGCCGTTTTGATTTTTAGTTCCAATTAAATTGGCAGGTTTGACACCAGAAAGTGAATTGATTAAGTTGAGTCGTTCAACTTTTTGCATGGACTGAATGTCCTGTTTGCTTAAATACATTTATATTAAAAACAGTGAAAAAGTGGGTTTTGTTTAGAGATTCAAACGGATGTTCTCATCTCCTTCTTGATAGGGTAGCCATGTAATGATGAATTGCAACATTTCATCTGTAGTCCTCATGCCTGCTCCGCCAAATTCAAATCGTTCTCTAATTTCTTGAGGCGGATTGTAGGGGTTGTTGGGGTTATCTGAGGTGTTGTCAAAGCTAGCTTCAAGGCAAATAACACTTCCCTTTGGAATTTTTACCATAGTCGGGAATGTGTAGAAATACTGCCATCTAAAATCCCACTTTGGAACGTGAATCAATCGGATGGTGTCGCCACTGGGATCGACTGCATATGCTTTGAAATGCTTGCCCAATAAATGCATGTGTGGATTTACGGTAAGAATACTAATGTCTTGAGGTATTTCAAGAAATGACGTGTGTGTGGTAATTTTATGAGGAGGAATGACCAAAGGAGGAATAATTTTACTTTCACCATTGGTTCCCATCATCACTTCATTAATGGGTCTTTTGGGTACAGAGTCACTAAAAAATAGATGGACTTTGTTATGAGACCACTTCCCTTGTGGAATAGGCCCAAAATGGATATCGTCTGCTAACAATATGGACTTTGAATTTATAGTAAATCCACCAATTCCTTCAGGATAAATTTGACCAGTGGCACCAGGTAAATAGTTGACAGCTGAATTGATTTGCTCAGGACGAGAACCATCGTCATTCGCTAATTTTAATTGGTTGAATTGCTCGATGTATTCTTGTTCGTTTGTTTCTAGATTAAGCAGTCTTTTTCCATTACTAATGGTAACTTTTTTTGTGTTTTCATAATTAAGCAACCTCCCATTCATGTGATGAACAAGATTATTTTTACCTGGTAAAAATTCCATAGCCCTAATATATTTTTTCTCTGGAAGTTCAATGGGTAGTGTAGCGATGTAAAAATGATCTCGACTATTCCCTTCAACATAAATGCTATCAAACCAGATCGTTGTATCGGGCTCTCCAATAGAGCTTTTGATTGGGAGGTAGGTATTTTCAGGGAGATCAGCAGAATCTCCCTCTGGAGCACCTCCTTCAATCCATTTTTTGATGGTGAGTTTATCGTTTTCAGACAGGTATTTTTCACCAACAAAATGGGTGTAGTTTCGGTCGGCTGGCCATGGTGGCATTAACCCACTTTGAGTAACCTCTAAAATGGTTTTTTTCTTGCGGTTTACCTGATTGAAATTAATTAAAGAAAATGGTGCTACACCATCAGGCTGATGACAAGGCGTGCAATTTTTTAGTAAAATAGGTGCAATATCTTTTGTGTAGGTATAGGAGTTTTCTTGTCGACAAGCGATTACAAACACAGCAATCCATATCAAACAAATTCCTTTCTTCACGTATACAAAGTTATACTTTCGTAGTTTTAGATTCCAATTTTTATTGGGGTTAAATCTTTTGAACTAAAAGTGAAGTTAAATCTTATTTTCGTATTCGAATGGTTGGCAAGTTAATAGATGTAGAAAAAATCATCCTTGATAAGAATCCAAGATTGTATAATCGGCTTCCAAGGTTTATTATCAATTATCTAAAAAAAATACTTTGGGAGGATGAGGTTAACAGAATCATTGCAGATAACCAGGGGGTCTCGGGTATTCAGTTTTGCAAAAATGTCATACACGAGTTTAATATTGATGTTGAAATTATTGGTATTGAGAATGCTCCCAAAACAGGCGGGGTTGCCTTTGCATCCAATCACCCTTTAGGTGGTTTTGATGCCCTGGCATTTGTTGATCAGTTTTCAAACTACAGATCTGATATAAAATTTATTGTTAACGATATTTTAATGAACCTTCAACCCATGAGGGACATTGTTGTAGGAGTGAATAAACATGGAAGTACAGCTTCAGAATCACTAAAAAATATTGATCGTGCATTTTCAAATAATGAGGCTGTGGTAATCTTCCCTTCAGGTTTTGTAAGTAGGAAGAAAAAGGGAGTGGTTAAGGATTTAGAATGGAAGAAAACTTTTGTAACTCGGGCAAGAAAACACAATGTGCCCATAGTGCCAGTACACATCAAGGGAGAGCTTTCTCCATTTTTCTACAGACTAAGTCGAATAAGAGAAGCTCTAGGGATAAAGGCAAATATTGAGATGCTCTTTTTGGTCAATGAATTATTTAAACAGAAAAATACATCAATTAAAATTATATTTGGAGAAGCAATTCAGCCTGAGATACTTGATACAACTATTCGAAAAGACATCGAGTGGGCTGCTTTCATAAAAGAAGTTGCATTCAATCTAAAAGATAGAGCATGAGCCAAAATTTGGACTACATAGCACCTCCAGTTCCGTTGGAGTTAATCCAAGAGGAACTAAATGAAGATCGTTTTATACGTCATACCAACAAGGGCAGTAATGAGATTTATGTGGTCAATCATCATAATAGTCCAAATGTAATGCGAGAGATTGGGCGTTTGCGTGAGTTAACTTTTGCAAATGCAGGAGGTGGCACAGGTCAACCAATCGATATCGACAAATATGATACGAATGAAAAATGCTATGACCAGTTAATTGTATGGGCTCCAGAGTCCAAAGAAATCATTGGTGGATATCGATTTATGGATTGTGCTAAAATAATGGACACGGAACCTTTGCAGCTATCTACTCGAAGTTATTTTACGTTTTCGGACCAGTTTAAAAAAGATTTCCTGCCTTATACGGTTGAACTTGGAAGAAGTTGGGTGCAACCTAATTTTCAGCCTTCTAGTGGTTCTCGTCGGGGAATCTTTGCTTTGGATAACCTTTGGGATGGTCTTGGGTCTATTGTTGTAGATAATCCACATATAAAATACTACAGTGGTAAGGTTACCCTGTATTCTAACTATAATACCGAGGCTAGAGACGCACTAATGTACTTTATGGATCATTTTTTTAATGATCCAGATGGGCTCATTTCTCCTATAAAAGAAGTTGGATTCTCTACTGATATTGAAAAATTTAAAGGAGAGTTGGCGGGGTTAGACTATAAACAAGGGCACAAATTATTAAATAGTTTTGTCAGAGAACGTGGAGAAAATATTCCTCCCTTGATTAACAATTACATGAGTTTATCTCCAACCATGCGATCTTTCGGGACGGTTTTAAATCAAGACTTTGGAGATGTTGAAGAGACCATGATCTTGGTTAAAATTGAGGATATCTATGATGAAAAAAAGGCGAGGTATATCGATACTTATCAGCCTAAAAATTAGTATTCTAAACTACAACCAATTGGAGTTGTTTTCTTGACCTTCGGCTCTTGATTATTGCTGATAGATAGAATGGCTTGCTCTAGGTAGTTGTTTTTCCATTTTTGCTTGTAACTTCCCAAACGCTCTATTCGATCATCCATCATTCCTTGGTATAAAATTTCACCTTCATTATTTAAAATATAAAATTCTGGAGTGACTGTCGCCTTTAATTGACGAGCAATTTGATGTGAGTAATCTCTGAAAATGGCAGGTTTAAACTTTGTTTCAGTAGCGAAATGGTTAATCTCCATTGGTGAATAATAATTGCCACTAATGATACCAATGCCTTGAAAATTGGCGTATTTTTTATTCAATTTTGAGAATGGAGTGGATAGCGTTTTGCATAATGGGCAGTCTGGAGCAATAAACATGACAAGCGTATATTCACTTTTAGATAGCAGTTGTTTGAAATTAGAAGAGACTGAACTAGACTGACATGACCCAACTAGAAGAAGGACTAATAAGAATAAGCTAGCGTTTTTCATGATGGTGTAAGGGAAGTGAGATATAAAACGTGGTCCCTTGATTGATTGTACTATGAAATCGAATTTGACCTCCAGAATTTTCTATAATTTTTTTAGAAAGAGCCAGCCCTAGTCCCATCCCTGAATTTTTGGTGCTAAAATTGGGGGCGAATATATTAGGGTTGTTTTCGGCTGATATACCTATTCCATTGTCTGTTATTTCAATTTGGATTTCTTTTTGTGCTTTTAATCTCATTTTTATTAAGCCCGATACATCTTCTGGGATGGCTTGAGTAGCATTTTTGACAATATTAATGAGCACTCGTTTAATTTGCTCTTTATCGGCCCACAGGAATACGTTTTTTTGAATATCAGATTCAATTTGAATGTTTTTATCTTGTTTGAATAGGGTGACTATTTCATGTGTGATTTCTGAAAGGTTGATTGCTTCAAATTGGTCTTGTGGCATTTGTGCAAATGAGCTAAATTGTTCAGCCATAATACTTAAACTCTCAATTTGCTTGAGTAATAGAGCTGAAGTTCTTTTCGTTAGTTTTTGTTGTTTTTCGGAGTCATCGTTTTCAATAGAACGCTGCAAATGTTGGATGCTCAGTTTCATAGGGGTCAGTGGATTTTTAATTTCATGAGCCACCTGCTTAGCCATTTCTTTCCAAGCTCCCTCACGTTCTGAATTAGCAATTTGTCGAGCACTTTCTTGGAGTTCTATTGCCATTTTATTGTATTGTTTTACAAGCTGACCTATCTCGTCATCACGGTTATAACGAATTAGTTCATTCGTTCCTTGAAGAACTGTTTTGGCAATTTTTTCTCGAATAGATTCTAACGGTTTTGAGATTTCTTTACTAATAAAATATGCAATAAATCCACCGACAATAAGGAGTAAAAAATATACATTAATAATATTGATAATGAGGTTAGATAGTTGTTTGTTGAGTAGCTCATTTTTCGAAAATAGCGGTGTATTTACATATCCGATTACTTTATTTTTACCATCAAATAAAGGAACATAAGCACTGAGGTAGTCCGAGCCTTCTAATTCTTCTTGTATTAGCAATTGAGAAGTTTTATCCCTGTTGAGTTTCCTGTAGGCAATTGGGTTCATTTGACTACCTAATATTTGATTATCGATTATGTAGGGCTTAGAACTGCCTAATAGCTTCCCATTTTGATTGAATAAGTTAATGTCAACCTGGTGAGTATTACTCTCCTCATTAAGTATTAATAGTCGTTGTTCTTCATTACTCAATTTTTGGGATAGGTTAACCCGATTCTGAAGTCTAGAACTGATATTTTTAACCTTATTTAAAAGTTGTTCCTCCAGCATTGCATTGTAATTGGTTTTTTCAAAATGAACAATGGTGTATACAGATAGAAGCAAACCAAAAATGAGAATACCGGTGATAGCAACTTGAATTCTTGAACTTAAATGATTAGATAAGTCGGGCAGAAAAATCATCGTGATTTGCTGATTGGTAATTGAGAATACTTTAAGCACCAAAGAGCCCAGCATACCAATGAATATTATAATAACTAGGATGAAGGTGAATATGGTTAATATTTGCCTGAATGGGTTGGCATAAACACTTAAGATAACATCATAGTTATCACTTGAGTATCGCGTGTGTTTAATTCCTCCAAAAAATAGATTTTCTTTACTGTTGTTGGGAATTGAATGAAGCTTATATGGGAATTCTCCTAATTGACTTATCAATTTTTCGGACACGTATATACCATAAGAGTAATCATCTAAAGAAATGATTTCTTGGTCTTTTTGATTAGCAAAAGATTCAGGGTAAAGAAAATCAGATTGAATGATGCGAGGTTCAAGCAAGATAAATGTGGTACCAAAATGACCCTCGATATCACAATTTTCAAATTTGGCGATGTATCCGTTATTATTTGAAGATTTATCTAATTCATAAAAGTAAGCACTGGACGTTCGTTTTGTACAGTCATTGTAGATACTATCTAGATAATCAATGGTATACAATTTGTTTTGATTTATATTGTTGCCATCAGCTCCAAAACTAAATAGTTTCAACTCGTACTTTTCAAGGTAATTACTAAAGTAAAGTTGTTTAATTCGACCCTCGATAACATCTTTACGGCGATTGAAATCCTCGTAATTTTCTGGTGTTAAAAACTCTTGTGCTAATTGATTTTCAATACGGGCTAATCTTCGAATAGTCTGCTCATCCTTATTGCCCATTATTTTGGCAGCATACTCAACCAAGTAGTTTTCAGTCCTACTAGTTTGAGAATAGTAAATGACCCCCGATATAATTGCTGCAGTGAAAAAGGAATAGGTGTAAACTACTTTTTTAATTGATTTAATATAGGTGTTGATAATCAGGCATAAACCTAACAATGAGGAAATGGCAATTAAACCCATCGGTTGGCGGTAAGCATTGTAATACTGGAATCCAACAAAAAAGAACACCCCAATTAAAAAATTTGTCCAATGGTTAAGATTGCGAATATTTAATTTGGATCTACTGAAATAACAGGTAACCCAAAATAAAATGAAACT
Source organism: Bacteroidia bacterium (assembly GCA_022425465.1). GTDB lineage: Bacteria > Bacteroidota > Bacteroidia > NS11-12g > UBA9320 > UBA9320. Next base: position 12,309 of record JAKMFK010000158.1, read on the forward strand.
CAGACAGATATAGGATAGAAGGAGGTATGATGGAATATTGAAATCAATTAATCGTCCAAAATCTAATAGTATTTTGATATGGGTGATGATATTGATGCTGAGATTGATAAAAAAATCAAGGCTGAAAAGCAACACCCCAATAATAATGGGTCCTACTAATGGTCGTTGAACCTTTTTAAAGATATAGATTAAACTCACACTAATCTGAATGACCGATATGAGATGTATAAATAGTATAGTCAGGAGATGTTCGTTATAAAGGGAGCTGAAATTTTGGTTAGAAAGAAAAAAATAATCGTCAAATGGAATCTTCAGATTATAAAACACCAAAAGATTTATTCCTATGATAATTAGGGTAGCTAAATGCATCCAGTTCTGCTCCTTTTTGCCATGGAACAAAAATAGGATGAGAAATAAAAACGAGGTGAATAAAGAAATAACCAGAAAGGCACCCTTATATGCATCTTTATGCTGTGCCTTTAAGCTGATTTGAACATCCATTAGCGGGATGTTATCCTGTAAAATAAGTTTGTTTTGAAACGATTTATCGAATTTAATCAAACGAGAATTGACCTTGCCCCCATTGACTATTCTATATGCAAGGAAAGAGGTTTGGGATTTAAATACAATATAGATATCATCACCAAAAGTATACCGAATGGGGAAAGAAGGGTTGTTTAAAATAGTTGGGTCAATAAAAATTTTATTACTATTCCAGTGAGCTAAATGATCATTTTTATAGGAAAGAAAATACCATTTTTCGTTACGAATGAGTTGGCCTAAAGAGTCGGAATAGGGTTTTGATTTTATGGGGATTATTTGGCTGAATATGCTTTCGGCTTCCGACGCTATTTCTTGAGCAAATGGCTCTAAGTTCAGTGATTCTATCGGAGGATTTTCATCCTTGTGTTGAAATGAAAAATAGGAAAGAAGAATAATTAATATTCCTCCAATAAACCAACCTATTTTAACAATTCTATTCAAAAGTTAGCTTCATTTTTTAAATACCGATTTACGTAGTCATTCACAGCATTTTCAAGACTATGAAAGGGGACGTTATAGCCTGCCTGAATGGTTTTATTCATAGATGCCTTTGTGAAATATTGATATTTGTCTCGAATATCCTCCGGAGTGGGTATATAGTTGATGGTTGGTTCAAGTTCTAACGCAGAAAAGATAGCATGTGCCAAATCATTGAATGTTCTAGCTTCACCAGATCCAGCATTATAAATGCCACTATTGTTTTGATTTTTGTACCAAAACCACATTAAATTCAGTAAATCTTTTATGTAAATAAAATCCCTCATCTGCTCACCATCTTCATAAGTGGGGTTATGAGATTTAAATAGATTTAAACTGCCATTTTTTTGAATTTGATTAAAGGCGTGCATAACTACGCTAGCCATTCGTCCTTTGTGATATTCATTAGGTCCAAAAACATTGAAGAATTTTAGTCCCACCCAGAATGGGGGTGTTTTTTCTTGTTTGGTTACCCATAAATCAAAATCTTGTTTGCTTTGACCATAGGGATTAAGGGGAGTTAAATGGTCAATTGGCAGTTCGTCATCAAAACCATGCTCTCCACCTCCATATGTAGCTGCAGAGGATGCATACAAAAAAGGAATGCGATTTTCACTTGCATAGTTCCAAAGTGTTTTAGAATAATTAAGGTTTAATCGATTAAAAATGGTTGAATCAAATTCAGTGGTATCTGTTCTTGCTCCAAGATGAAAAATAAAATCGATTGAATGTCTATGCATGTCGTAAATAAACAAATCACGATCAATTTTAGCGGTGAAGCTACTGTTTTCAGTATTTTTAAACTTTATTTCATGGCCAAAATCATCAACTAAAATCAAATCAGTTAACCCTTTCTGATTAAGAAATTCTACTAGACAACTAGCAATAAAACCAGATGCACCTGTTATAACTATGGCCATATACACGAATTTAAGTTTAATTGTTAAAATCTTGGAGGTGTTTTTAGATTTCTTTAGGGATAGTTAGTTTGGACATAAACTTAGCATTAAATTTGCGTCCATTATCACAACGATGTCAGGTAAACAAGTTTATGTAACACGAAAAATGCACTTTAATGGTGCACACAAACTGTATAACCCATCTTGGTCAGAAGAAAAAAATGATGAGGTATTTGGTCGTTGTGCAAATAAGAATTGGCATGGTCATAACTTTGATTTGTACGTTACGGTAAAAGGAGTACCTCATCCAGATACGGGTTTTGTAATGGATTTAAAAAAATTGAAAATCATTGTTAAAGATCGTGTTGTGTCAAAATTAGACCACCAAAATTTTAACTTGGACGTTGATTTTTTGAAAGATGTGATGCCAAGTATTGAAAACATTGCCATCAAAATATGGGAACAATTAGAAGATCAACTACCTGAAAACGCTCAACTTCATTGTATTAAGCTTTACGAAACTGAAAATCAGTTTGTAGAGTATTACGGATAATTTATTGGATAAAATTTAGATAAAATAGAAAAAATTTAATCATTTCACTGTGTAAGTGATTGCTCACATATTACTGTTTATTCTAGTTCTCTTAATTTTTATATATTTGTAAGCAATTACTCACTTATTATGACTGACAAACAAAAATCTATACTAGAATCTGCTTTAACTTTATTCTCTGAAAAAGGATATAGTGCTGTATCTACAAGCTTGATATCAAAACAGGCTAATGTGTCGGAAGGACTTATTTTTAGGCACTTTAAAGATAAGCAGGGCTTGCTTAATCATTTGGTCTCTGTATGGAATGATCAGTTTCAAGTTCGCATAACTGAGATTCGTTCAATTGAAAAACCTGAACAACGAATTCAAGCGGTAATGGAAATGCCCTTTTTGATAAATGAGTCCGATTTTCCATATTGGAAACTGGTGTTTTCATTACGTTGGCAAAATAGCGAATTGATTAGTGAGTATATGCTCATATTAAAAGAAATGCTCGAGGATGCTTTAAAAGAGTTAAAATATACAGATGCTGTTAGTGAAGCTGATTTGATTATGGCTTACTTCGACGGATTTATATCCACTGTAGTCCTCAGAAA
>JAKMFK010000160.1 GCA_022425465.1 Bacteroidia bacterium
CTTGACTGCCAGTCAAGCGCTCTAGCCAACTGAGCTACATCCCCGATTATTTTAAACTGATCAGCTTACAGATTAAAATGGTGACTTAAAGCCTTATAATTTCAGTAAAGTGCATTCAGCAAATTTAAACAAAACACACACTAACTGGCAGAAAACTGGCAGTTAATTACCAGTTAATAATTATATTTGAGAAAAATGAAAAAATTTTAATGTATGAGAAGACTTTTACTAATTTTTCTATTCCCCATAGTTGGTTTATCACAAAATTACGCTGGTGACCATGAGGGTAATATTTATCAGTGGATAAATTATGGAACTCTTGACTGGTCTGTAAAAAATGCAGAAAACTCAACCTATAGGGATGGCACTGAAATCCCGCAAGTAACTGACCCTACTGCTTGGTCAAATCTTACAACAGGTGCATGGTGTTATATAGATAATGACTCTAATAATGGAAAACTATACAATTGGTATGCCATAGCTGGAGTTCATGATAATGATGCAAGTACATCAAATAAAACATTTGCTCCTGCTGGTTGGAGAGTCCCGTCTGATGCTGAATGGACGACTCTTGAAAATCACCTTATATCTAACGGATTTAATTATGATAGTTCTACCAGTGGGAATAAGATTGCTAAATCAATGGCTTCAACCACAGGATGGACTGCAACTTCAGGCACAGGATATCCTGGTGACAATCAAGTTAACAATAACAGTAGTCAGTTTAATGCATTTCCAAAAGGCCAAAGGAATGGTGTTGAAAATAATTCACAGGATAATGGAAAATTTGTTAATTCTGGTACGTATGCACAATTTTGGACTTCATCTGAAACTTCTTCAACGAATGCAAAATACAGGTACATCTCTGGTACAAACACTGAACTTAAAACATATTCACCCCCTAAAAAATATGGTTATGCAACTCGGCTAATCAGTGACACCCAATCAACCACTAACAGTAACGGATTAATTATGCACTTTCCATTTGACGGAAACACAAATGAATTAATAAACAATACGCCTGTTAATACTAGAACAACTGCATATGCTAACGACCGTAATGGAAACTTAAACAAAGCATTTTATTTTGATGGTACTGATGCCAATTTCATTAATGGAAACATGCCAGAGCATTTAAATGGTGACTACACATATTCTATGTGGATTAAACCTATATCCTTCACAAAATCATGGCTATTTGTATTTGGTGAGTTGGGGACAGCATCCACATTAGGCTTTTCTGGTAATAATTTAAGAATTGGAACTTGGGGAAATGATGGATTGGATACTGGATATGCTGGATTTACTGAATGGAAACATGTTCTAGTCACATTTACAAAATCCTCCAGCTCATTTAGTCTTTATATCAATGGGGCACATCAATACACTGGCACAAAAAATTCATCTTTTGTTTCTACTTTTTTTCAAGTTGGAACCCAAATTGATGAATTCACAGATGAGGCTTTTAATGGATATATGGATGATTTAATGGTTTGGAATAGAGTGCTATCTCAAACAGAAATCACCCAAGCTTACAACGGTACATTAAGCTTAAGCAAAACTTTAGATTTTTTGAATGTATATCCAAACCCAACATCTTCAATAATAAATATAGATTATGAGTTTTCTATATCTAAAGTTTTTGATCTTACAGGAAGAAAAGTTTTGGAATCTAGACTTAAAACTATTGATCTCTCTGAGCTACCCAACAGTATTTATTTATTAAGGCTTTATGACAACTCTAACAATGTTTTAGGAACTTCTAAAGTGATTAAAAAATGATGTTGTGCTGCAACTTTGAACAACAGGGTGAGCAAGCCTAACCGCTACACTACACATTCTTAAAGCCCACCATAATAGGTGGGTTTTTTCTTGGTGCTTATACATTATGAACCCCCATTCACTGACCTAAATGACCAAGGACCGCAAGGGATACAAGGCCCACAAGGACCTCAAGGGAATCCGGGAGTCGAAGGACCCATAGGTCCACAAGGACCACAAGGTAATCCAGGAATCGAAGGACCTGTGGGGCCACAAGGAGAACAAGGTAATCCAGGAATCGAAGGACCAGCCGGTCCACAAGGCCCTCAAGGTATTCAAGGACCTGCAGGAGTAGCGGGTACTAATGGTAGTGATGGCTCAGATGGCTCAGATGGTTCTTCTGCTTATGAGATTTGGGTAGCTGCAGGTAACACAGGCACAGAATCAGAGTTTTTAGCCTCATTAGCAGGACCCCAAGGGCCGCAAGGAGTTACTGGCTCTGTAGGACCTACGGGATCAATAATTGCATTTGCTGGCATAAACATTCCTAATGGTTGGTTAGTTTGTGACGGGTCTGCAGTTGATAGATCGACTTACAGCGAGTTGTTTGACGTGATTTCAATTTATTGGGGTAATGGAAATGGAAGCACGACATTTAATTTACCGGATTTTAGAGGAAGATTTTTAAGAGGTGTAGAT
>JAKMFK010000181.1 GCA_022425465.1 Bacteroidia bacterium
GTTTTATATACCATCAATACAGTTGAGACTACAAGAAACAGAATAAGAGAAAGTCTATTTCTTAGAATGGAACTGGCTATCTTTTCCCACATGATTTTTGTTGGTGTGCAAAGGTAGTTAAATTATGTCCAAAAATTACTATGTCTATTTCCCCTGTAATCTAGGAGCTTTATTAAGATTAGGTTTAGCTATTTAACTGGTTCTAAACCCTTTGCGTTAAATCCATTCAGAAAATCACTAATCATCATCTTTCGTTTTCCTTGTAGCTTTATTTCTAATAAATGGATGTATCCTTTTGGTACGCTGACAGCCAAGTATTTCTTTTGGTCTGTTAAGAAAATACCCGAAGGGTGATTATGGTTTTTAGGATAGAATTCTGCACGATAAATGTGCAGTTTTTTCCCATCCAATTGGGTGTGAGCAACAGGATAGGGTTGTAATCCACGTATAAAATGTTCGATTTGATCCCCAGTTGTATTCCAATTTATCGCTGTATTTTGAGTGTATAATTTAGGAGCACCTTTCAAGTTATCCAACTCAATTTGTGGTGTTTCTTCGATAGAATCATTGGAGATTCTTTCTAGGGTTTCGATCATCGTATCAGCACCCAGTATTATCAACTTGTCATGCAGGCTACCTGCAGTTTCATTCGGTTCAATAAGGCATTCTTTTTGAAGAAGAATACCACCGGTATCAATTTCGTGTTTTAACCGAAAAGTAGTTACTCCCGATTTCTTTTCTCCATTTATAATGGCCCAATTGATTGGAGCTGCTCCTCGATACTGAGGAAGTAAGGATGCATGCAGGTTAATTGTTCCAAGTGGGGGCATGTTCCAAACCGACTGAGGTAACATCCGAAATGCAATAACTACTTGTATATCAGCATTGTAGGATTTAAGTTTTTTTTTGAATTCAGTATTCTTTAAGTTAGTGGGTTGCAGGCAAGGGATGTTTTTTTCTTTAGCATAGGTGGTAACAGGTGTAGATTGGATTTTCATTCCTCTTCCACCTGGTTTATCAGGTGCAGAAATTACAGCCACAACATTAAATCCCGCTGATAGCATTTTTTCAAGATGATAACGGGCAAATTCAGGATTACCCATAAAAATGATTCGTAATTTATGGGTATTATTCACTAATGTATTCTGTTAAAAAGTCTGCTCCAACGAATTCTACTGAATATATTTTTATGCCTTCCGCCGTAGATTCCATCTTGCTCTATACTCATCCATATAAACAAGGCTTTTCCAACAATGTGATCTTCAGGTACAAAACCCCAATAACGTGAGTCTGCACTTCGATGCCTGTTGTCTCCCATCATGAAATAATAATCCATTTGGACTTGATATTCTGTTATTTCTTCACCGTTGATGTATGCTTTACCGTTTTCAAAAGCAAAGCTTTCATTACCTTCATATTTTTTAATGAGGTCTTTATATATCCATATATTGTTTGAATCCAGTTTTAGTATATCGCCTCGTTTCGGTACATAAAGCGGGCCATAATTATCTCTGCTCCATGGATAGTTATAGGGTACGTGAGGAAATATTTCAGGATACTTACCCCTCATATCATTGCCAGGCAAAATTTCAGTAACACCGGGTAATTGGGCTACCTCTTTTTCATTATATCGGGTCATCCACATTTCATAACCAGCTAAATATTGGTTGTATCCATATTCGGATACATCAATTTTTTCTAGTGTTCTTCGATCGATCACATTTGTGGTATTCACACGGTAACTAGTTTGACCATGTATTGCTACATCTGCTAATTGACCATTGACATATACTTTACGATCTTTAATAGAAATGCTATCACCTGCTATAGCAATACATCGTTTGATGTAATTGGTTTTTTTATCAACTGGAAAATCATCTTCACCAGGGTAGTTGAAAACCACAACATCGTTATTTTTTATTTTTTGAAATCCAGGAAGCCTGTAAAAAGGGAGTTTAAGAGCTTCAGAATAGGCCTTACCACCAACAATTGGAAGTTCTTGGTGAACGAATGGAAAGGATATTGGAGTCATTGGTACTCTTGCTCCATAGTTCATCTTACTCACAAATAGAAAATCACCTCGAAGTAGTGATTTTTCCATCGATGAGGTGGGAATTTGGTATGCTTCAATAAAAAATGTTCGGATTAATGTGGCAGCAATGACCGCAAACATGGCCGCGTCGATCCACTCACCACCATTCATTTTATTTCGTCTTTTGTAACGGAACATGTAATACACCCAAATAGCAACTTGCCAAAATAGGAAATAGATGAAGGATGATATGAAACCCGCATCGGTTTGGGTGAATAGAAGTATAAATGTAATTAAATTGATTACACTAAAAGCCACATAAAAAATAGCGGCTCT
>JAKMFK010000196.1 GCA_022425465.1 Bacteroidia bacterium
ATCAATCAAAGAATTTTATAGCTCAAACAATTGAACAAACAAATTTTATTGTTCCTAGAGATGGAAAAAGTATAGCACAAATTAAAGTAGGGTCAACCCCTTATTTTCTAGCTACACAAAACAATGATAGCCTTAAAGCTTTCAAGCCAATATTCAAAGAAACTCCCTTAATGATGTCTTGGAGTGCGGAAGAAACGAGCTGTTTGATTTATTATAATTCAGAAACTACACACCGTAAATTCAAAGGAAACTTTAGTTTTCAGTCCCAGGGTACACCTACTTTTTGGATTCCTAAAAAAGCAAAAAGGGTTGAATTTTTTAATACTAAAGGACAAAAACTGAGAACTGAAATTCTAAATGAATAAACCATTGAAGATCAAATTAGTTATGCGAAAAGCTTTGCGAGCGCAAGAACCGTTTAGTTTCTGAAAACTGGCGACCTTTAAAATAATTGCCCAATAATAACTTATCCATTACTTTTATCTGAAAAACTGCTAAAATGAAGAAAGTCTTCTTCTTATTTTCTCTGGTTCCTCTTTTTTTGTTTTCTCAAAAGTGGAATGATAGGGCTAATTCTGGCGATGGGCTTGTGGGAATTTCTATAGGTTTTCTAATCGAAGGGCAAACCAAATACCCCACTCCTTATTTCGGTCCTCAGAGGACAGGTTTTTACAATGATGGAGCCTATCACCTCACTCTTGATATATATTACAACAAGTTTATTTTAGGAATTCAGTTCGCCGAAGAGTTTTTATATCTAGAAAAATTCGACCAAGGGGGCGTTTGGAAACCCAGGGGATTTAACAATAGTTTTTCCTCATTGACAAAATCTTACTGGATCAATTTAGGCTATAACGTCTTTTATAATTTTAATTTTAAATTAGGAGTGGGCCATAGAAGGGGACCTCAAAGACAATTAATCCACAGGGGTTCAACAGCTTCTGAAGTGGCCTTTGGTTTTGACTATACCGATCCTAATAGCCCTTACAACACCCGTTCCTCTTTAAATAATTATAATGAGTTTGATTATTCCCTATCGATTGCCTATCCTCTTAGAGTTTATGGAAAATTTGGACTTGTCCCTGAATTGGGATATAATGTCAAATTTGGAGGGGTTTTAACAGGACTAAGTGTAATATACTGATGAAAAAAGTTGTTTTTATTTTATTGATGCTGTCGCTTTTCGGTTGTTTTAATCGTTCTTTATCAGAGGATACAATTGACCAGGACCTGATAACAGAAGAGTCAACTGACCCCAATGAAGTTCCAACCCCTAGTGGTATTATCTATTTTGAGGAAGGTGTTTGCAAGTGTCCTCAAGCTTCGGAGGGTTATACCGAAGTCATCGATCAGATTACCTATACAGCTGTGGACAATGCCTCACTTCGCTCTCAAATTGCAGCTAAAAATTATAAACTGTGTACCACTTTAGTCACGGAGATGGAGTCCTTATTTCTATCGAACAGTACTTTTAATGAGGAGATTAATTTTTGGGACACCTCTAATGTAACTACTATGCGGCAATTGTTTCAAGGGGCAAGGGCATTCAATCAAGAACTGGGGGACTGGGACACTTCCAAGGTGACCGACATGGAAGCCATGTTTCAACAAGCAACTTCATTTAATCAAGAAATTGGCGACTGGAATACCTCCAAGGTGACTTCCATGCGTGCTATGTTTAAAGAAGCCTCTGTATTTAATCGGCCTCTTGGGAATTGGGATACCGCCAAGGTTACGGATATGGGATCCCTGTTTGAGGATGCAAGAGCCTTTAATCAAGATATTGGCGCTTGGCCAACCAATCAAGTTACGGACACGAGTCATCTGTTTCGTAAAGCAATGAAATTCAACCAAGCACTTGTAAACTGGGAAACCTCCAGGGTAACTACCATGGAAGCAATGTTTCAACAAGCAATTTCATTTAATCAAGAGATTGGCAGCTGGAACACCTCTAAGGTGACTTCCCTACGAGGAATGTTTTTAGAAGCAACAGCATTCAATCAGGATATTGGCCAATGGAACACCTCTAGTGTAACCGACATGGAATCCATGTTTCAAAAAGCAGTAGCTTTTGATCAAAAAATAGATAATTGGAATACGTCTAAGGTAACGACCATGGCAAAATTGTTTCAGGAGGCAACTGTATTCAACCAAAATATAGGCAATTGGAATACATCAAGTGTAGTTAATATGAAGGCCATGTTTCAAGAAGCGCTCGACTTTAATCAGGATATTGGAAATTGGGATACCTCCGCTGTAGTGAACATGAATTCCATGTTTTACCGAACCCTTAGTTTTAATCAAGGTATAGGTAGTTGGGACACTTCTATGGTAGTAGATATGAAAGCGATGTTTATTTATGCAGCTTCCTTTAATCAGGATATTGGAAATTGGGATACTTCTAAAGTTACGACCATGGCATCGATGTTCAATTATGCCACTGCATTTAATCAAGATATTGGTAACTGGAATACTTCCAGTTTGAAGGATATGGAGGCCATGTTTAAATATGCAACCTCATTTAATCAAGATATAGGAGGTTGGAATACGTCTTTGGTGACCACTATGTATTCTATGTTTGAACAAGCCTTCTCTTTTAACCAAAACCTATCCGATTGGGACACCTCCAATGTGGTCAGTATGGGAGCCATGTTTCAACAAGCCACCGCTTTCAATCAAAACATTGGAAGTTGGGACACCTCCAAAGTGGTAAGTATGGTGTCCATGTTTAATTCTGTAAGTTCATTTAATCAAGACATCAGCGGTTGGGATACCTCAAAGGTAACCAATATGGGGGCCATGTTTAAAAATGCCACCGCCTTTAATCAAAATATTGGGGTTTGGAATACTTCCAGTGTCATAAATATGTATTCCATGTTTCAAGAAGCACTGGCCTTCAATCAAGATCTTTCGGGCTGGTGCGTAAGTAATATTACTGCTGAACCTTCAGAGTTTTCGATAAATTCACCTTTAACCAATGCCAAAAAGCCCATTTGGGGAAGCTGTCCCTAGCTGCCTAAAGGGGCTTGTTGAGGTCCATCCCACATCCACTACTTAGGTCTGTCCCATTGTTGGACTTAAAATACAATGACCATTGCGGGCGTGCATGTTCAAGTCCCGCCTCGAGCACAAAAAACCCTCCAATCGGAGGGTTTTCCTTTTAATCAATGGATAGATTTAAAATCTTTTAACCCTCTTGTAATCTTAAATTAGAGATCTTGACGATGTCTTAATTAGCTCTATTTTTATATTTTTAGTAGACATGAATAACCAACCTAAAATTCTACTCTTAATTTATGTAATGCTTTTGTTGGTTAATCATGCTTGTAAAAAAAATAATTTAGATATTGATAAGTGCCAATTAATTAATTCGATTTCATTAACACAAACTTCCTGGTTTACTTCATTCAATGGATCTTATGAGGAATCCCATGGACATTTTATTTTTAAAACTACAATTAATTTCAGTCAATGAATACCTCTTTTTTTTAGCCGAACATTCTTTTTTAAAATATAAAAG
>JAKMFK010000199.1 GCA_022425465.1 Bacteroidia bacterium
AGAGTGAACATCAAAAAAATAGAAGAACAGATTTTAAAATCATTAAATAAATGAGATCAAAAAAAATTATTTTCAAATATTTTAGCAATACTACATTTCTACTTCATTAATACTTAAAGCTCTTTAATTAATTACCATTACTATAACTTAGTGATACATAAGAATAACATTTATGGAAACCAAAGATCATTTTGAAGTCATATTCGCTAGAACTTACCCTGATTTTACAAAAAAACTTGTTGGGAAAATCGGCAATTTAACATTTAATGAAATAAGAGTTTGCATGTACCTAAGGATGGGGTACTCTAACAAGGAAATTTGTTCGCAACTAGATATATCAGCTCAAACGATATCCAATTTAAGATCAGGACTTAGAAAAAAGATGGGTCTTCCTAGAGGTCAAGATTTAACAGCCGCTATTTTATGTTTATAGCTAATCATTTTTTTGTGAATTCTAAGGGTAGTAGGTGGACCCGATTTTTTGGACTGGTGTTTTTCTTTGTCCTAAGCTCTGGATTTTTATATTCTCAAACCTCTCCTACAGTAACTATTACTGATACCGATACGGATAACCTTTTATCTGCATCAGATACGGTTACAATTACAGCAACATTTAGTGAGGCAATGGTTGCTACTCCTACTATTAGTATTGCTTCTACTTCAACTAGTGTATTAACAGATTTTTTGATATATAATCCAGAATATATAATCACAAATGCTGGTACAACCACAGATACTGCTACTTTAACTAGTCAAGGAGAGGACTTTGGAGCGAGTATTTCAATATCTGATGACGGTAAATATATGCTGGTAGGATATCCATTAGAGGATGATTTTTTTTCAGATGGTACTGACATGTCTGGGTCAACTCAACCACAATATAAACCCGGAGCAGCATTTCTTTATGAAAATATTAATGGTGTTTGGACCTTTTCTCAAAAGTTTAATTATGCTACGGCTAGACCAGGAATAATTACAAAAAATAATTACCAAAATCTATATTATTATCGAATGTATGGTAGTGAACCCCTAATTTCTGGGGATGGAAATACTATTTTAATTAAAAGTTTTGGCGACAGGGATAGCGATGATACATATATTGATGTTTATAAAAAAATAAATGGAAGTTGGGAGCTTTCACATGGCGGAGACAACAGTAACGGTAATCCATTTATTACCAGTGGGAGTAATCCTGAAAAGGGATTTGGAAAAAGCTTGGCTGTATCCAAAGATGGATCCTTTATTGCCATAGGGTCAACTACTGAGTTTGATAGTACCACCTATAGTTATGATGAAAATCATGGAGAACAAATTGGGGAAGTCAGGGTATACATGTATACCCCTTCAGCAACAAATTCTTATACATTGATCGGATATTTTGCTGGCAATGATAGAAACGGTGACGCCATCAATTTTTCAGGTGGAGGTCTTTCAAGGACAAATGACCTTCCAGCATCCATAAGAAATGATATAACGGCTTGGGAAAGAAATAATAATGAGTATTCAGAGGAATTTGGAATTGACGTTTCTTTATCGTCCGATGGTTCAAGACTTGCTATTTCACATGCATCTAACAATAGTAATGGGACAGTATATGTTTTTGATTATACACCATCCGGATCTACTTCGTGGACATTAATAGGATCAATTGATGGCCCTGATCTACCAGCATATAATCAAAGATTTGGGCGATGGGCAAAATTATCTGAAGATGGTTCAAGATTAGTTATTGGAGACATGCCAACTGGAACAAATGGGGGCGCTCAACCTCTGATTTATTTTTATGATTATACCCCAACAAGCTCTTCATCATCATTCACACTCAAAGGAAAACTTGATGCTAATATTGACCAAGCTGGTCAAGGCGGAAATCCTATAATTCATCCAGGCATACTTCCTTCATATAAAATTTCTATTTCATCTGATGGAAATAAAGTTTTAATTGGAGATGAGGACTGGGTCGGTGATGCAGCATTAGGTCAGGTTTCTCTGTTTGAATATACACCTACATCCACTTCAACTTTCACCCAAATAGGATCTACAGTAAGTGATACAGTTTCGTCAGAAAAAGAGTTCGCTCGTGGAATTGCACTTACTTCAGATGGGAATTCTTTTGCTGTTGGAAGGCCTGATAACGGAGGAGGATCTGTAGGGTTTTTCGATGCTTCCCCGACTCAAAAATATGAATATTACTGGGATATAGATTCCGGTACTACACCACCTGATGGAGATTATTTTGCAACTGTAGCCGGAACAGCCTCTGCAACTTCTATTGCCTATTCAGGTACAGATAGTATTACCTTTACTTTGGATACTACAGCACCTACTGTAACTCTTATAGATACGGATAGCAATAATATTGTCAACGCCTCAGAGGTTGTAACTATTACAGCCATTTTCTCAGAGACTATGGCTGCCACTCCAACGATCTCCATTACAGGAATTGTTACCAATGTAATTATGACTCCTGTATCAGGCACGAATTCTTATACCTATGCTTGGGATACTTCCTCTGGAACTCTTTCTGAAGGCACTTATTTTGCTACAGTAAGCGGTACAGACCTTATCGGAAATGCTTATGTGGCTGGAACACAAAGTATCACCTTCACAGTAGATACTACATCTCCTACACTAACCATAACCACACCTTCGGGACCAAAATTTTCTAGTTCCTCACTTGTGGTTACTCTCACCTATGATGAGGCTGTAACAGGGCTAACAACCGATACCTCACAATTCTCTGAGGCAACTAATGTAGCGAGTCTAGAACTACTTAGCGCATCAAATGATGGTACAACCTACACATTAAGAATTAATCCAA
>JAKMFK010000205.1 GCA_022425465.1 Bacteroidia bacterium
TGATGCTTTTATCGCTTCATGGTCTGCAGCGCCAACAAACAACCAAGAGCGTCTCAGATTCATTGGACGCATTTATCTACCCACACTCCAATTGAAACACGCAATATGCTTCAATTACAATGTGTTACCACATGATATGTTGGATGATTTGGTGCCCAGGAGAAGTGAAGGTTCCCCATGTAAGCACCATACCTACACTGTATTTGAAGCTATACTTAGAATCTCACTTGTAATGCTCCACGTCAAGTGCATCGCTTTGGTCTACCCAGTGGTCTACCCACATAGAAATCTTCGGGTAATGGAATAAGCTTAAGTGATTATACATCTACCTTTATAAATACACCTTCAATGTATCACTTACCTGTGCATTGGTAATGTTAACACCCCCCATGCATGTACCACTGAGGGTATACACGTATATATACTCAGCCTGTTACACAGATTAGGTATTATCAGAGTTCCTACTGAGTATAGGGAAAGTGTTATGGGGTAAGTGTCTTTATACCTACCTTTATAATATCACTTATAATGCATCACTTATCTGTGCATTAAACATGACTGCATATTTTTTTGGAGTGAACCACAACTGCACCAATTGGGTGGCAGCTAAAACACGTTTACCTAATCTTGGGTCAGGCAAGGTGGGAAGCTATTAGCTTTTCAACTAGTTCGCTTGAATATTTTGATGGTGAACTGCGCATTGATGCAATTTGTTCATCATCATCTGCACAAACCCCAGAATGCTTAAATGTCCAACAAGACATATCAATCAACATTGGAACGATTTCAATTGACGCTTCTGTAAGGGAATAAATCTTGCGCTGTAAATGCTCTTTGTCATTTGCGGAAGTAAGAAGTTGAAGATCGCAAAGCCTTTTTAATCTCTTCGCTAGAATACTTGAAGATATGTTCTCATTATTTTTCGACAAAATTTCTCTGAATGTGCGGCGATTTAGAATTGCAATGTCGCGCAGAATTATTAGTGACCAATGGTCCGCAATTATGGCAGCCGCTGAGGATATTGGGCAAAACTGCTTAGCCCGTTCAGTAATAGCTGAAATATTTACTTCATTCACTCAGTTTTCTCCAGAAAAGGGTTTTACCTCATTTATCATAATGATCATAAACCATAGCCAATATAAAACCAGTATGTTTTTAATAATGGTATATATAAATTTTGGTCTGCTTAATTAAAACTAGGTCCAAAAACAACAGACCAAGACAACGTTCGAAAATATTATTTCTGTTATTAATGGAGAAAGAAAATGAAAAGTCATATTAACTGCGCTATTTCGGTAATTTTCTTTGCAGTGACAAGTTCAGCTGCACTTGCCGACGGTCATTATAACGGTCAGGGTTTTTCTAGCAATGTTTCTTCAACAACCCTTGAAGGAAAAACCGGGTCAATTATTCATATGATTAATGAAGATTTCTGGCAGTATCAGAATGCACCTGAGGGTTGGCCGACTGCGGCTATGGCAACTTGTCATTTTACTATGATGATAGCCGCTGGCGAGCAAGCCCCTTCATCAATAAATGGCGTTTGTGAGTCAATAGACCCAGATGGAGATGCCACTGTTTGGACTGCATCAATAGACCCAAGTACAGGAATCGGGAAAGGAAACTTAGTTAACGGCACTGGAAAGTATGAAGGTGTTCAAGCTTTTCCAACTTTCCAAACCACCTTCCAAATTGATGCTGCCCACAGCATTTATGACTTTAAATGGTAAGTGAAGGCTCAGTGGCACAGTCACAGAAATGTTAGAGGCCGGTCGAAAAATGCACAATATGGTTGCTCAAGACTGGCATCAAACAGTTCAAAATAAACTACAGACCTCTGCGATGCACTGATTTAGTTATCGCAGAGGTTAACAATAAATTAATTTCGGATTGACAGAATGGGAGTACGTTATGAACTCAACAGAAATAGAGATGTTGGCGTTGGTAAAGCTTAAAGAGGGAGACGACAAGTTTCCAAAGTTTATGGGATGGATGCAATCAGATGAAGGAATGGCTGAAAGAAGTAAATTTGCCATTCCGTCCAAAACTATAGGAACAGTGACTCCTGATAAAAATGCAGTAATGTTTAAAGTGTTTGTTACTGATAAAGATGGAATGATGAATTTTGTGTCAGGAAAAAATGTAGCAATCAAACCAATTTATGATGAGTGCATTGAGAGTGTTCAACTTTGGGATTTAAGTGAGGTAAAACTGTAATTATAGAGGATATAGCAGGAAAGTG
>JAKMFK010000215.1 GCA_022425465.1 Bacteroidia bacterium
TCTCGTCATTTGTTGTTTTTTACAATCTGCTTTGTTATAATTCCTATTATTATTTCTGTTGTTGTCAATACAGTTCTTTCCTCATACAAATATCATCAGCTCAAAAAACACTGGAATCCTTTTTTTAGTTTTGTTTACTTTTTCGGTTCAATCAATTTTTTAAATTTTGGAGGGAAGTTAGAGTTGCTTCTTTATCCTTGTATTTTATTGGGAGGGATTGTGTTTAGCTATGGATTTAAAGCACATTTTTCCAAATTTCTTTTTTTTCAATTCCTTTTAACCACTTATGGGGTGTTTAATTTAGGTACGAGCTTTTTTAAGTATACCAATGTTTCCACCGAATGGAAAAATCAAAATGATGACATCGAACAAATAAAACTTATTCATCGCCCAAACATCTATCTTTTTCAGCCTTATGGGTATGTTAATTTTAGTGAAATTGATAAAGGGTATTACAATATTGACAATTCCGTTTTTGAAAACTATCTCACACAAAAAGGTTTTATTAACTACGACGGCTTTAGAAGCAATTACTTCTCAACACTCACCTCAAACAGTTCCTTATTTATGATGAAGCATCATCATTATTTTTCTAGACCAGATAAAGGGGATAATTTTGATTATAGAAAGCATATCATTACAGAAAATACGGTTCTTTCTATTCTTAAAAACAATAATTATCAAACGCACTATATTGTAGAAAACCCATACATATTAGCCAATTTGCCAAAGCTTGGGTTTGATTCTGTCAACATCTCATACGATGAGTTTGGGCCTTTATACCAGTGGGGTGCGCCTGTTCATGACGTTTACGCAGACTTTTTGACCCTACTCAATCATGATAGGACTTCCCCACAGTTTTATTTTGTAGAGTTTTACAAGCCTTTTCATGTAAGTGTTTCCAAAGAAGGAAGCAAAGGAAAAGAGAAAGAAAGAGAACAATGGATAGATCAACTGAAAGAAGCCAACAACTTGCTCGTTAATCTTGTAGACTCCGTATTGGAAAAAGACCCAAATGCACTAATCATCATCCTAGGAGACCACGGAGGGTATGTTGGTTTTGACTACACCAAGCAAATTAAGACAAAAACCTTAAATAGGGATCTAATTTATTCTGCCTTTAGTGCGCAACTTTCGATCTTATGGCCTAGTGAAAACTTAAAACAATCTTCAACAGAAATTAAATCTACAGTGAATGTGTTTAGGCATGTCTTTTCAAATCTTGCTGAGGATCCAAAATACACAAAACATCTTGAACCAAACGAGAGTTGGAATATTGTATTTGATAAAGAGGAAAAGGGTATTTTTAAATACATAGATGAAAATGGAGAGATCGATGTATCACCAATACGTTAAGTGTGAATTACATCATTTTTTGTCCGCCTAGCACATTCTTATTTAGTTATCCAATATCGGAGTTTGGCTAATCAATCGCATTTCTGGGAGGTTTGAAATATCGTACTGGTATAAATCTGTATCGCCCACAATCAAAGCATGCGGATAATCAATGATGACATCGTAAGCAAACTGTATGGGGGCGCTATTTACGATGTTTGGTTCTGTAGGAGTACTCACATCAACAATTTTGATGCCTACTGTTCCGTCACAGATGATGAGATGATCGTTGTAGATTCCTAAACCATGGGGATTATACATATCTTTTCGAGAGACTACCGAAAGATTTTGAGGGTCTTGAATGTCTATGATTTGAAGCTCATTGATATCGGTAAAACAATTGGTCCCTCCACGCAGCGTCACATAGGCATAGTTTGCGTCTGCCACAACAGGGTCGCAGCTTCTCATATGCTCAATTCGACTGATGTAGTCAGGGTCTGCAGCATCTGAAACGTCATACACAAGCATACCATTGACTGAACCAACAAACAACAAGTCATTCAATTGAAATAAGGTTTCGGCTTGGGTTTGGGTATTTTTTTTGATCCATGGGCTTGGCCGGTAATCACTACCAATTTGGAATAAAACCAGCTCATTGAAATTAATCGTATATAAATAGCCATTTATCGGCAAAAACCGCGTCATAGAACCCGCTGTGCTTGTTTGCTGGACGCCATCTATATTTCCATCTTCAGAGGAAAGTGCTATGTCTGGTATCGTACCATCATTATAATAACGATAGTCGTACAAACTACGTTTTTCACGTATAGTTTCAGTTTGCCAATCCACAACAATCCCCTTGGTTTTATCGGGATATTCACGGTATTCAATATATGAGTTGGGCTCTTCCCAAATCTCAAATGGGAAGTTCCAAAAGGCATCGTAGTCAAATACGTTTTCAACAGTATAGCTCTCTTTAAACTTCGGCGATAATACATCACGAATATCAAACACTGCCAAAGAAGAAAACATATCGGCATAAAGATGATCATCGACAATAGACATGTCTAAATTACCAGGAATAGATAGAAATGAAAGGTTTGTCGGATTTGAAGGGTCAGTATGGTCAACG
>JAKMFK010000232.1 GCA_022425465.1 Bacteroidia bacterium
CCGTCTTTGACTATGTAATCCTTACCTTCAACTCTTAATTTTCCGGCCTCTCTACATTTTGCCTCCGATCCAAACTCGATGTAATCTTCGTATGCAATAACTTCAGCTCTAATGAATCCTTTTTCAAAATCGGTATGAATAACACCAGCAGCTTGAGGAGCCGTATCGCCTTGCGTTATGGTCCATGCACGAACTTCTTTTTCACCAGCAGTAAAATAAGTCTGATAGTTTAATAATTGGTAAGCAGATTTAATGATGCGATTTACACCACTTTCTTGGAGTCCCATATCTTCTAAAAACATCATTTTGTCTTCTTCCTCCATATCAATCATGTCTGATTCTATTTCAGCTGAAACGAACATGATTTGTGCATTCTCATTTTTCACGCTTTCGATAAATGTTTCAGTGTGTTTATTGCCATTTACAACACTAGCATCGTCAACATTGCAGACATACAAAACGGGTTTAAGCGTCAATAAATTTAAATCTTTGATTAGCTTTAATTGGTTTGAGTCTAGATCTATTGATCTTGCAGATTTACCTTGTTCAAGTGTGGATTTTATCTGAGATACTACTTCGTAAACTGTTTTAGCTTCTTTGTTCCCTGTTTCTGCTAGTTTTTTAACTTTTAAAATCTTTGCTTCAACCGATTCAAGATCTTTAAGTTGAAGCTCTGTATCAATGATTTCCTTATCTCTTACTGGATCGATATTACCGTCAACATGGGTTATATTATCATCGTCAAAGCATCGAACCACATGGAGAATTGCGTCAGTATTTCTGATGTTTCCCAGAAATTGATTTCCTAATCCCTCTCCTTTACTAGCTCCTTTTACTAAACCAGCGATGTCAACAATTTCAACAGTTGTTGGTATAATTTTTTGTGGATTAACAAGGTCAGAAATCTTATTTAATCGTTCATCGGGTACAGTTATCATTCCCACATTCGGTTCGATTGTACAAAATGGATAATTTGCATTCTCAGCCTTTGCACTACTTAAACAGTTGAATAGTGTTGATTTTCCTACATTGGGCAAGCCCACGATTCCACATTGTAAAGCCATTAATTATTCAATTTTGTTGCAAGTTTAGTCTTTTTTAAGATTTATTTTGGAGTCTTACTTTACCATTGTTGAAATAAGGACCTTATGTCAGTTAATTTTGATTGGAACATATTTTGATAACTAAATACTGGAATGTTTTCATTTTTGATAAAACTAATTGATTCTGTGGTTTGGCCAGCTTTATTTGTGGTGTTAATCTGGATTGTGTTTTTTGTCAATTTAAGATATGAATTGGGCTTAAATTCGTATGGTTTACATCCACAAAAATGGGAAGATTGGTATGGCATATTTACGATGATTTTTTTGCATGGTAATTTTGACCACTTGCTGAGTAATTCTATTCCGTTACTATCAACATTGGGCTTTATTTTTATTAATTTCAATGATGAAAGGTTTTCAATTTTATTCTTAAATACATTGTTTACTGGAATTCTCCTTTTTTTTATAGGACAACAAGGAAGTAATCACATTGGTGCGAGTGGTTTGGTTTATGCTCTGATTTTTTTTGTTGTGACTCATTCTTTTTTAACTCGAAATAAAGAAATGTTGGCAGCTTCTTTTACGCTGATTTTTTTGTATGGAAGTTTAATTTATGGGTTATTCCCAGATTTTGGAAAACTAATAGGCAAAAATATTTCATGGGAGGGTCACCTATCGGGTGCAATTTCGGGCGTTCTTTTTGGAATAGTATATCGAAATAAGGGGCCTCAAAATGAGCCACCTCTTGATGATGATTTTGATGATTGGGA
Source organism: Bacteroidia bacterium (assembly GCA_022425465.1). Taxonomy (GTDB): domain Bacteria; phylum Bacteroidota; class Bacteroidia; order NS11-12g; family UBA9320; genus UBA9320. The sequence continues at coordinate 1,814 of JAKMFK010000232.1, forward strand.
TGATGATTATTGGGATAAAGGAGGCGGGAATGAAGGTAATTCTGATACCTATGTAAATTATACATATCGTAAAGACTAAGTCTACTTTTTTGGTGTAGTTTTCAATTAAAATTACATTTGATCTATATGAGGATTCTATTTGTTTTTTTATTAGTCATTTCTTTTAATTCTATTTTACCATGGGGCTTCTATGCTCACAAGGAAATTAATTATCATGCCTGTTTTACACTTCCACCTGAAATGTTTGGCTTTTATAAGACAAACATTGACCTTATCAAAGAGTTGGCTGTTCGTCCAGATCAGAGGCGTTATGTAATGGATGATGAATCACCAAGGCATTACATCGATGTAGATTTTTATGAGTCAATAATTCCAATAGATACCATACCTTTTTATTGGGATAGTGCAAAAGCCAAATATAGCGAAGAAGTCTTATTATATCATGGGATAGTTCCATGGCATATTTTAAATGTAAAATATTGGTTGATGTTGGCAATGAAAAATCATGACTTTGAGCAGATATTAAAATTAAGTGCTGATCATGGGCATTACATTGCTGATGCTCATGTGCCATTGCATACTACCGAAAATTATAATGGCCAATTATCAAATCAACATGGGATACATGCCCTGTGGGAATCGAGACTTCCTGAAGTTTTTTTAACTGATTATGATTTTTTTGTTGGGAATGCTAAATATGTAGATCAGCCCTTATTATCTGTGTGGAAAGCGATTGAAGAAAGTTTCTCTGCAAAAGATTCGGTATTAAGATTAGAAAGTGAGTTAACTTCAAAGTTTTCAAATTTTAAGTACTCTTTTGAGCAGAGAGGTGCAACAACGGCTAGGGTATATAGCCGAGAGTTCTCAGATGCATATCACCAGATACTCAACAATATGGTTGAACGCCGCATGAAAAAAGCAATATTTATGATTGGATGTTTTTGGTACTCAGCATGGGTTGATGCCGGACAACCACATTTGCCCAAAAAAGCAATTCAAAGCTTCAGTAGAGAACTACCCAAAGATTCTGTTTCTTACCTAAAATTAGGCAAGAAAAGAGATCGAATAATGCTTCATTAAATAAATCTTACCTTTTTAAGATAGTTGTTGACCAATGTTGATTTTTATCAATGATGTCAAGTATATAAATGCCTGTCTTGAGGTGGTTTAAATCAATCTGATTATTAACTTTATTAATGATATTTTCCTGAATAAATTTACCTTCCATTGTTCGTATTACGAGCTTGAAATCTCGACCAAGCTTATGCTCTAAATGCAATGTATGATCAATGGGATTAGGATAAATATGAATGCCCAGACTATTTAATTCACTCACATCACTGAAAATAGGCAGTGAAATAATTTGACTACTATCCTCGCTACATTGGTTAATAGTGGTTACAGTGAGAGTTACTTTTACACTTTCACCCTCACTTGTTTTATAATCGTGAGATGGATAAATCTCATTTGAGATTGGGCTTCCATCACCAAAATCCCAAGAATAAGTATCAAAATAGTTTATGGTTGGTGTGAATGAGTACTTAGTTTGGTTTCTTAGAGAATAAAAGGAGGCATTGATATTTTTTTCGATATCAACACGCAGAACTTCTGAGGTATCTACACACTGCCCTTTCACGAAAACCACATAAATACTATCACCATCAGTCATTAAATTGTTGGTGTAAACAGAACTATTTCCTGATTGAACCATAATATCATTTAAAATAAAACTCCATTTGTCCACACTGTCACTTGCTATAAAAGTGATGTTTTTACCTTCACAAAATGCCTTTCCGTCAATAGGTTTTAATTTCGAATTTTTGATTTCCTCGATAAAAAGAGGTATTTTGATTTTTTTCGTTGGACAAGTCAGATAATTTAAGTCTTGAACTTGAATAATATAATCTCTTGAAACAGTTGGGTTGAATGAGAATAGGGTGTCAGTAAATGAACTCCCACCGTCTAAATTCAGATTATAATTCTCATTATTTAATCCATTGATTTCAATCGTCCACAGATCACCGAGACAGATACTAGAATCTGCTTTGATACTGGCATTCAGAGGAGTACATGCTTTGGTAAAACATTTTTTACTTGCAATGTCACTGTAAAAACATGGTGTAGGATCAACTCCACGCACCCAGATTGTTATTGAGTCCTCAGGGTTTAGATTTCCAATTTCGTGTGTTTTTCCATTATTTCCACTTGATGGGATTGACCAATTTTTACCACTATCGATACTAACTTGGTATCCGTTGTGAATATATGGATCAGACCAAGAGAATATTATGCTATCTGGTGTAGACGTAAGGCAGGTTACTTGGGCCTCGGGTAGTTTTTCTTTAGTAAATACATCATATTTAAACGTATCACTCAAACATCCTCTCTGATCTTTCACTACTAATCCAAAAGTAGAAGAGGAGTCAACTAATACATCATAATTAAAGTTGGATGAACTACTCAAAAGTGTTCCTGATTTAAAAAAGTAGAAACTGTCATAATTGGTATAATCCGAAAATAGGGTAATTGTACTATTTTCACATGTGCTATCATTCGAAGTATTTACCGAACTTGATAATGAGGAGATGGGCTTATCGTAAAATTTGACTGTAATGGTATTACTATTTTTACCACAACCAGTGATAGATTGTGCAGCAACAAAATAATCTCCCGGTTCACTTACCCATAAGGAGTCAGACTTTAGTCCGTTGCTCCATGTATATGTGACACCAGATTCTATGGAAGAAGGTTCTAATAAAATCGAATCACCGTTACAAATTGTTCGACTAGAACCTCCAGGGATGAAAGGCCCTGGTGATTTTAGGACATTTAGTTCTAAAGTATCAGGTTTGGATTTACCTTTAGCATTAGTTACGGTAAGAATGGCACTTTTTTTACCTGGGGAGTTGAAAACTACGTTCGGATTTTTTTGATTGGAAATGGTGGGATTTCCTCCTGGTATTGACCAAGAATAGGAGATGGGATTATTAGTACCAGAACCAGATAAAAGTATGCTAGTGTTTTGACACGGTGAAGAGTTATTTGTAGATGCCTTAGCAACAGGTAAAAGTGTTGAGGGCAATAGCTTAAATTGTTTTGCAATGATAACATCTCCTGCAGTTGATGAGGAAGAATTAGTAGCATTAACAACGGCATAAATTGTAAGCGTATCTTTATTTGTTGAGGGTGCGGTCCATCTAAAACTCCATGATGCAGATCCAGACCCAGAAGCACCTGATCTAGTTTGGCCCATATAGTACCTGAGAGATCCTCCTAATGTTGAAGAATTTGTAAAAGATTTGTTATTCCCCGATATCAAACTAAAACTACCCGCCATTCGATTGGAATTGTCTAGGCAGGTAAGTTGATAGCCAAACTTACTTTTACCAGTATGATTGTAATTTAAAGTTAATGTATACGTACTATCGGGTATGTAACCACCTCCGGTAAAATTAGTTGTAAGATTAATGTTGTTGAAGTTACTTCCGCTAGTTTGAAGTGAGCCACCATGACAACTTGTACAGTTTGACTCGCTAGGTGCATTCGAGTATCCTCCTGGAGCTCCTCCTGTATAGGTAATACTGTCTTGATATATAAAAATGAGGCTTGATAAAATGAAGAGTACAATAATTTTATTTTTCATAAGTGGTAATTTCATGTTTCTATTTTCAGACTTAATGAAGTTTAGATTATAAAAACTTTTTGTAGTTACATGATTTTTTAAACAAATATGTTTATAAATTTTGGTAAAAACTTCAATCGCATAGATGAATCTTCAATTGATATTGGTAAGTTTTAATCTAAAATTGATACAAATGTTGCTATTTATACTGGGTTAAGATTTTTTCTGGTTGGAACGGATAATCTTTTCTAAAATGTCCCATTCTTTTTGAGATATGGCTTCCATTTGATTAAATTGTCCTGCTCCTTGAAGCCATTCACCGCCATCTATAGTCACTACCTCACCATTTATGTAGCTTGAGTAGTCCGACATGAGGTAGGAGGCTAGATTGGTTAGTTCTTGGTGTTTTCCCATTCTTCGTAATGGGATTCTTTTTTCAAGACTCACTTTGTCTGACATTTCTTTGGGGAATAAACGATCCCAAGCTCCTTTTGTGGGAAATGGTCCTGGAGCAATAGCGTTGTGTCTCTGACCGTATTTGGCCCATTCCACAGCTAAACTTCGGGTCATGGCTAATACGCCAGCTTTTGCCATAGCACTTGGAACTACATAACCACTTCCAGTGGATGCATATGTTGTAACAATATTTAAGACATTGGCAGGGATGCCATTCTTAATCCAATATTTACCACAACTTAATGTACAATTTTTACTCCCTTTAAGAACAATGTCTAGAATAATATCAAAGGCTCGGTGACTAAGACGTTCTGTTGGACTAATGAAGTTACCCGCAGCATTGTTTACCAATCCATTGCAAGTGCCAAAATGGTCAACAATTTGGTAAAGGGTAGACTCTACTTGCCCACTTTCTCGAACGTCGCAAACGATGGGAAGTATTTTTTCTTCAGATATTTCTTTTTGTGTTTCTTCTAATTTTTCAAATCTCCTTCCAGAAATAGCTACTTTAGCTCCAAGATCTACAAATGATTTTACCATGGATTTTCCTAATCCTGTTCCACCACCAGTAACCCAAATCACTTTATCCGATAATGATTCTTTTCTTAACATTGATTCTTGATGTACGTTCATACCTTTCAAATGTAGTTTCTTAATGAATAGTTTTGTATGATTTAGGAGATTTTTAATCTTTACCAATTTTTAATTAATCATTTTCATTTTTAAATGGTTTTATCAAAAAGAGTCATTTAATTTCGAAGTTACGATTGATTAATTATTACAAAATACTTGGCTTGGAGAATTATGCATCAGTTGCTGATGTAAAGACTGCATACAAAAAACTCATCAAACAATATCATCCTGATGTCAGTTCTGATTCTGATGCAGAAGAAATGACAAGATACTTAAATCATGCTAAAGAATTTTTGGGAGATCAAGTTTCGAAAGAGAACTATGACCGTCAATTAAAGGTAGCTTATCTAGTTGAAATTAATCGTTTAAAAAGACAATCAAAAAAGTCAACAGCTTCTAAAAATAGCTATTGGAATTCATTGTCAGTAGATCAGAGAAAATCCAGGCTTGAGGAGGCACGTAAAATTAAAATTAAGGAAAAATACGAGAAAAGCCTTTCCTTTTTTCCATTACCGTACCGGTTAATTGGAATTGTAATTTTCTTAGTTTGGGGTCTGCAAGTGATGTATTCAAATTATTTTCTTGAATACACTGCATATGCATACATATGGGCAGTATTAGGCTATTTCATTTTTGGAAGTACGCTTGCTGTTTCTGCAAGTGAGGTATACACTTACCTCACAACAAAATCACTGCACCAGACGATAAGATTTAACTATGAACATTGGATAGCTATTTCATTCGTTCTGTTGTTTGTATTGGGTATTTCAAGTATTTCCATCTTGAATTATTCTCAAAAATCATATCTCATAAAAAATGACTTTGAATATACCACTGCCAAAATTGATTTCGCAAGAAGTTCATTGGATAGGCTTATTGTTAGTTACGAAG
>JAKMFK010000260.1 GCA_022425465.1 Bacteroidia bacterium
AAGCCTACTAGAAAAACCAACATCATAAAGGCATTGATGTTATTCCAATTAATGACTTCTCTTCCTGTTACATTGGAAACTAACTCTAGAATCCCAAAAATCATGATAATGATTAGGAATATGAGAAGGGATAGTAAAACAATAGCCCAATTTATGTTATTGAAAAGAGACTCATTAAAAACAGGTTGATCTGATGCGGAGTTGGTTTCTGAACTAGCAACAGGTGCATCGCCATCGCCTCCATTGTCAATCCACATCAAAATAGATGTAATTTCTTCATCCTTGAGGTTTTCAAAAACATTCATCGCTTGACCGTTGTATTCATTATAAATAGCAACCGCTCTTTCGTCTCCAGATTTAACTAATTTTTGGCTATTTTTAATCCAAGCATTTAGCCATGCATAATCTTCTTCATATTTGTCAATGACACCTTCAAGTGCGGGGCCAACAACTTTGCCCTTGAGAGCGTGACATGAAGCACAATTAGCAGCAAAGAGTTCGCTTCCTTGCTTGATTAATTCATCCGTACCTTCAACACCGTCAATAGGTCTTGAGAGATTATTCTTGTAGGCGTGTGAATTGTGAAAGTAGAAAAGGCCAAATAATACGAGTAATAATTTGACAGGGTTTTTGATTATCGCTAACATCTATACTCTTTATTTATCGAGTTAATTAATTCCTCGCAAAAATACCTTGAAATTTAATTAATAGAAAGAGAGTTTTACCAAATAATTAACATTGTTAAATCTTTTTAGATTATGTTTAAATAGTTTGTGAAAATCAGTGAAATTCCTAAACAAAAAAAGAGGGTTTTAACCCTCTTTTTTAAACCAAAAACTAAAACTAAATAACGGAACTTATTATTAACTAAATAGTTAGACTATTCCCGTTTACTTAATACGAAATTAATTTCAAATAAGTTAAACAAATGTCATATTGTAGTCATTAATTGACTATACACCAATTTGTAATCATTAATCAACACATGATTATCAAATAATTTTAGTGTTTTAGGGATTTTTTTAACACATTTATTTCTGATATCAATGTCCATTAATTGAATGATTGCCTCGCGAATATGATTTGGATCACTAGGATTAAAATATAATGCTGCATCTTTACCAACTTCAGGCATACTGCTGATATTTGATGTAGCAATAGCTTTTCCATATGAAAATGCCTCTAAAATAGGGATGCCAAACCCTTCAAATAAGGATGGGTAAACACAAAATTGACATTTAGTGTAAAGATTATTAAGCTCTTCATTCGAAATATTGAAATGTAATTCAATTCGTGAATCTTCTTTAGTAAGTCTTTGAATTTCATTAGCAGTCTCACCATAACTTCCTACAATTTTTAATGTGATGTCCTTGTCTTCAATGGATTTAAATGCTTGAACTAGTGCTTTAAGGTTCTTTCTTTTTGTAAAACTACTGACACACAAAATATATGGACTAGGCGGTTCAACTGGTTTGTTTTGACGTTGAGCTATCCCGATAGGAATCACTTTGATCTTAGTTTCATTAGTATTGTAGTACTTTATAATGTCTTTTTTGGTCTGCTCGCTTACCGTAATTATAACGTCAGCATATTTCTGAGCATATCTTAATTTTAGGTCATATATCCAACGATCGATTAACTGATAATTTTCAGGGTATCGTTTGTTGATTAGATCGTGGATAGTTACAACAGATTTTATCCCTGTTTTATGAATACCAAAAGGTATTTCATTACTTAAACCATGATAAATATCAATTTTTTCTTTTTTTAAATTTTTAGTAACGAGCCAGCTTCTCCATATAGCTTTTAATAATGAATATCTGGGAGTGATGACATTAAAATCTTTTTCTTGGTCAAAGGATTTATCTGAATGAAATAAAAAGATAGATTGTGGGATTTGGTTATTGAGGTTGTCTATCAACCATCTTGAATAGTTTCCTAATCCGGTGATATTATTGAAATATCGTTTAGCATCAAAACCGATTCTCATTTAGACGGGTACTTGAAAATCTCTTAAAACATCATTTAATGAAGTTTTCTTATCAGTTGAAGCTTTACGAGTTCCAATGATTAGTGCACAACTGACACCAAAGCTACCTGCTGGGAACTCTTTTTGGAGACTTCCCGGAATGACAACAGATCTTGCAGGAATTCGCCCTCTATGATAAATAGGTTCTTCTCCAGACACATCAATAATTTTAGTGCTTTGTGTTAAAGTTACTCCAGCTCCTATGACAGCTTCAGTTTGTACATGTACTCCTTCAACAATAATAGACCTACTTCCGATAAAACAATTATCCTCAATGATTACTGGAGCAGCCTGAACAGGTTCTAATACTCC
>JAKMFK010000263.1 GCA_022425465.1 Bacteroidia bacterium
TTTTTAGTCTTTTTGCAAGTACTCTTGCCAGTTGTTTAACTATCAATTTAACGGCAAGTGATCAATATCTTTCCATTGTTGTTCCTGGTAAAATGTTCTCAAAAGCATTTGAAGAAAAGAATTTAGCTCCAGAGAATTTAAGCCGAACATTAGAGGATAGTGGAACTGTAACTTCAGTTTTAGTTCCTTGGAACACTTGTGGAGCCTATCAAAGTGGCGTGTTAGGAGTTGGGGTTGGTGAGTTCTTTATTTATGCCGTATTCAATTATGTGAGCCCTTTTATGACTTTGATTTTTGCAGCTCTTAGAATAAAAATCAAGCAACGAGTTTAAATAGGTCGTTATCGAACCAATGTGTCAACTTCCCTTCTGAAATCATAACTTAAATCTTCATGCATTTTATTCAAGTTTTTTTCTACCAAACCCAGTTGGCGTTGATACATGTTGGTTAGAACCTGATTGTATTTATAGGTTGGGTCCATTTCTTCTAAATTTCTACAAAAATGGATCAGTAATGTAGTTTCAGTTTCTATGTTCTTTGTGTACTTAATAAAACGTTTTGTGGTTCGCAGAATTTTTCGAACACTCTTCTTGATGTAATAATAATTTTCTCTATTGATAATTTCAAATTGAAAATCAATGTACATCTTAATTTTTTCAATATATCCCTCCTCATCACTCGAATCAAACAACAAATAACTTAAGAGTTCCTTATTCTCAACCTTGTACTTTCCAATTCGAAGGACAATCTCGATTAGCTCATCTTTAGTACTGTATTGAAGCTCTTTTTTTATTTGTGAAATAGACGACGCTTTCATTGGTTTTTAAAACGGGGGATGGATTCTAAATATAACTTTTCGACTTTATCCCTTGCCCATGGGGTTTTTCTTAAAAATTTTAAACTACTTCCAATTGAAGGATTACTCTGAAAACAGTTGATTCTAATTAATTCTCCCAGTTTTTGCCAACCGTAGAACTTGACCAGATATTCTAAAATATCTTTTAGTTTAATGCCATGTAATGTGTTATTGGGTTGAATTTGTTCTGGAAGTTCGTTCCTCTTCATGTAGTTTGTCTAACAATATTAGCTTCTTTTTAACAAAAAAAGGTTGTCACATCATGTGACAACCTTCAATCATCTTTAAAAATATGCTTATAAGAGTGCTACTTTTACTGCACTTGGTCCTTTTTGACCATCTTCAATCTCATATGATACTTGATCTCCTTCATTGATTCGAGTAGTTGTCCCGGTTTTGTGTACAAATACATCTTTACTTCCATCTTCCGGTGTGATAAAACCATAGCCTTTCTCATCATTGAAGAATTTTACTGTTCCTTTATTCATTTTATTAATTTATTAAGTGTTCAAAGGTAGCCTATTTTTGACGGTTTGGTTTTTTATTTCTTTCTTTTAGACCCTCTGGTGATGGGCTTTTTATATTTCCTTGCTTTTTTGAGTTTAATCTTCTGCCCTCCACTCAGGTTATATTCTTTCTTATTTTTATCCTTTTTTTCATGAAAACTGGCTCCCGAAGGTTGTTTCGATTTTTTGTGAGGATTCTTTTCAATGATTTTTGGTTGCTCATCAATGATTAACTTATTACTTATTTTAACTTCATCAGGGAAAGGAATAGAAACGATACTTCTGTTCATCAGTTTCTCGATATTGATTTTATTTTTCTCTTCTTTAGGAGTGTAAAGTAAGATTGAATTTCCCATTTTTTTGGCTCTACCTGTTCGACCAATTCGATGAATATAATTTTCCGGAAACAGGGGTGTATCAAAGTTGATTACATGGGAAATGTCATCCAAGTCAAGTCCTCTAGCGATGATGTCTGATGCAATGAGTATTCGGGTATGACCATCATTAAAACGTTCAATGGTGGCCAATCGATTGTTTTGACTCTTGTTGCTATGAATAATTCCCAATTCATTCCAAAAGTTTGCTTCCAATTCTTCAAATAATCGATCTGCGTTCTTTTTTGAATCGATAAATACCACCACCTTTTGAAAGGTAGCTTTATCCTTAAGTAGGAATTCAAGAAGATGAACCTTCGTGTAAAAGTTGGGCACAGCATAACACGATTGCGAGATATTATCCAGTGGAGTTCCACTTATAGAAATAGTGATTGTCTGAGGGTTTATAAAATTATCTTGGATGAGTTTTTGAACGTCCTCAGTCATCGTAGCAGAGAACATGATATTTTGACGCTTATCAGGCAGTAGTTCAAAGATGTTGTTTAGTTGGAATCGAAATCCCAAATCAAGCATTATATCTACCTCATCAATTACCAATTTTTTTATTTCTTGAGTTTGCAAAGATCGATTGATAATCAAGTCATATAATCGACCGGGTGTTCCTACTATGATGTCTGTACCTTCTGAGAGCGTCTTTTGTTGGGTTTTAATGTTGACCCCACCAAACACACCAACTATTCGAACAGTCATGTATTTTGTGAAAAGTTTGATTTGATCCACAACTTGCACTACAAGCTCACGAGTGGGTACAATAATCAATATTCGAGGTTTTGCACTTTTAGAAAACTTCAATTCTTGAAGAATTGGTAGGGTATAGGCTAAGGTTTTTCCAGTCCCCGTTTGAGCAATTCCAACTAAATTTCTACCCGAAAGAATCTTAGGATAGGCTTCTATTTGAATAGGAGTAGGTTTTTTAAAATCCAAGTCTGAAAGAGCATTCAGAAGTGATTTTTGAATTGTAAGTTCTTGAAATGAATCCATGATGAACGAATGCAAAGGTAATTCAAGATGGTTATACGGATTTTAAGAGTCTAGGTTAATACAGATGAATCGATTATCCCTTTCGTTTTTTCCAGTTTGAATCTTGCTGAGCAATAGCGGGTATTTTGTGCTCATTAAATTCAAGGTAGGAGAAAAGAGCTGCAGCTTCTAATAATGATTGATCTTGCTCTTTTATTCCTTCAGGTGTGTAGTAGTTACTTATGAAATTGGTGTCAAAGTCACCTTCAATAAACTTAGGGTGTTGCATTACAAATCGACCAAAGTCAAGGGTAGTTGGAATCCCCTTAATTTCAAATTGATTAATGGCTTCAATCATGCGTTGAA
>JAKMFK010000003.1 GCA_022425465.1 Bacteroidia bacterium
GTTGGTATAGTTGCCACACCAGATGATTTTGGAAGCCAAGGAAATAAACCTGTTAATCCTGAATTATTAGATTGGCTAGCTTATACATTTCAAAATAAAGATAATTGGGATACTAAAAAGTTTATTAAAAGACTTGTAATGTCTTCCACTTACAGACAATCCAGTAAAGTAAAAAAAGAAAATCGTTTAATCGACTCTGATAATACTTATTTAGCAAATTATCCTAGACAAAAACTCTCTGCTGAGATGATAAGAGATAATGCCCTAGCTACCAGTAAAATGCTGGTAAAAAAAGTTGGTGGCCCTAGCGTTAAACCTATGCAACCCCCAGGACTTTGGGATGAAGTAACTGGTGGTGGTGGCGGAAGCTTAGCTTTTTATGTTCCAGATTCAGGTGAAAATCTTTATAGAAGAAGTTTATACACATTCTGGAAAAGAACAGTACCTCCACCTTCCATGATGATTTTTGATGCACCAACCAGGGATTTTTGCTCTCCAGTACGTCAGAAAACAAGTACTCCTCTTCAATCTTTAGCATTAATGAATGACCCACAATATCAATTAGCTGCAGAAAACTTATCTGAACTAATTTTTAATGAAAACACCTCTATTGAAAATAAAATAATAAAACTTTATAGAACAGTAACGGGAAGAACACCAATTGATATTGAAGTTGATAAACTTAAAAAATATCTTGATGAAATAAAGGAACTAAACAAAATTGAGGATAAAATAGCGTTTAACTCACTAGCGGTTTTAGTCTATAATTTAGATGAAACCACTCAAAAAAGTTAGATATTATGGAAGAAATACACAAACACTTCTTGAACAACAACAGACGAAACTTTTTAAAAAAAGCTGGATTAGGGATAGGTGGTTTAGCATTAGGATCATTATTAGACCCCTTTAATTTTGGTAAAGAAACCAATCCGTTTGCTTCTTTAAATAATAACTCTTTAAATCTTCCTCATTTTGCTCCAAAAGCAAAGAGGATAATTTATTTATTTCAAAGTGGAGGTCCATCACAACTAGATTTATTTGATTACAAGCCTAAGCTTAACCAATTAAGAGGAACAGATCTTCCTGCATCTGTTAGAGATGGTCAGAGATTAACTGGAATGACCTCTGGTCAGGCTAAATTTCCTTTAGTTGGAAGTAATTACAACTTTAAACAATATGGAGAGTCAAGAGCTTGGGTTAGTGAACTAATGCCTTATGTTGGTAAAATAGCTGATGAATTATGTTTTGTTAAGTCTATGCACACAGAGGCAATAAATCATGACCCTGCCATAACATTTTTTCAGACTGGTTCACAACAACCAGGTAGACCAAGTATGGGTTCTTGGATGAGTTACGGTTTGGGTAGTTTAAATAATAATATGCCCTCTTTTGTAGTTCTTCTATCAAATGGAACTGGAAGACCTAAGGGTCAACCTCTCTATTCAAGACTTTGGGGAAATGGTTTTCTAAGTTCTTTACATCAAGGTGTTCAATTTAGATCTGCAAAGGACCCAGTTCTTTATTTAAAAAACCCAGATGGTGTGACTGCTCAAGAAAGACGAAAAATGTTAGATTATTTAGCAGAACTAAATCACCAACAAGAAGCCTCATTTGGAGATCCTGAAATTAGCAGCAGAATTGCACAATATGAGATGGCCTACAGAATGCAAACCTCAGTTCCAGAAACTATGGATATTTCAGATGAGCCTGATCATATTCTTCAAATGTATGGTCCAAATGCTCAAAAACCAGGAACTTATGCTGCAAATTGTATTCAAGCCAGAAGATTAATAGAAAAAGATGTTCGTTTTGTGCAATTGTATCATATGGGTTGGGATCAACACGAGAATCTTCCAGAACAAATAAAGGGTCAAACAAGTGATGTAGATCAACCCACTGCTGCATTGATAATGGACTTAAAACAAAGAGGATTACTTGAGGACACTTTGGTAGTATGGGGTGGGGAATTTGGAAGAACAAATTATTGTCAGGGTACTCTCTCAGATACTAATTATGGAAGAGATCATCATCCAAGATCGTTTACAATATTTATGGCTGGAGCTGGTATTAAACCTGGGTTTTCATATGGTGAAACCGATGATCTAGGTTACAATATTGTTAAAGATCCGGTTCACGTACATGACTTACAAGCGACTATTCTAAATCAGTTTGGTATAGATCACACTAAAATGATTTACAAGCATCAAGGAAGAAGATTTAGATTGACTGATGTTTCTGGAAATGTGATTAATGACTTATTGTCTTAACTAATTGATGTGTTTTTTGAAAAACTTCCAAATTTCTTCACTAGCATTTATATCTTGATTTCCCCAAGCTCCAGGCCAATCGTGACCTCCTCCTTCAACTTTATAAAACCAAACTTCATTATTATAGCTTCCACCCTTTTTCTTTGTTAGAGAAACAGTAGAATAATCTGATTTATCTATATCAGGAAAATCAATTATCTCATCTTGAGTACAAGCATTTAAGTCAGACCAAAACTCCATTACGTCTAAAATATGAGGAGCTCCCCCCCATCCTAAGGCTGTGTTCATTGATCCGTCCCATGGAACAGTTCTATCATTAGTACCAGACATTTGAAGAATAGGTATTTTATATGCTGGTGAACAATTTTGCCAATCATAACCACTCATTGTTCCTGTTATCGAAGCCACTGCTTTAAATATATCTGATTTCTCACAGCCCAAAGTATAGGACATAAATCCTCCATTTGACATTCCAGCAACAAAAACATTGTCTTTACTAGTCTTAAATTCTTGTTGAATCGTGGAT
>JAKMFK010000281.1 GCA_022425465.1 Bacteroidia bacterium
CTTTCTGCTGAAAAGGTAAATACTTTTTAATTAACGCTAGTGAATTTTGTGTTATTGTTATAAAAACGATTCCTAGAATAGCCCCTAATGTATTTGCAATCATATCGTCAATTTCATAACTCCGACCGATATTCATTGCACTTTGCATAAATTCAATGAAAATGCCATAAATAATCCCAATAAGAAGAATCACTAGCTTATTTTTCCGATTGATTTTTTCAAGGTTCAATATCCAAAGCTGGACAAACACAAAGTACAGAACAAGATGAATAAACTTATCCAACTCAAGTAAACTCTGGAAAGTAAACAGTTTGAATATGGAGGGGGGCAATAGACAAGAACTAGCTATGAAGGCAGTCCACACTATGGCGAGTATTCGTGCTCGTTTGAGCTTCATAAGAAGTAGAAGATTTATTGTCCGATGAGGGATTTGTATGCTGATGCATCCATCAAACCATCCACTTCAGATAAATCTGAAGCTTTGATTTTGATCATCCAGCCATTTTCGTAAGGAGATTCATTCACACTTTCAGGTGCATCTTCCAAATCGGTATTGATGGCTACAATTTCTCCACTGATAGGCATGAACAAGTCCGATACGGTTTTAACAGCTTCGATTGTTCCAAAAACTTCATTTTGGTCGAGGGTTTCACCTTCTGTTTCGATTTCAACAAATACAATGTCTCCTAACTCACTTTGGGCAAATTCAGTTACGCCAATTGTTGCAACATCACCATCCATAGACACCCATTCGTGTTCTTTTGTGTATTTTAAATTTTCGGGGAAATTCATCTTTTAATCAAATCTAATTATAGTTATGCTTTAGCCACTCTTTTGTGGATTCCAAATATATTAAGAACGTTGTGTATTTTCTCTTTTAAGTCTTTTCTTTCTACGATAAAATCCACAAATCCTTTTTCTTGCAAAAATTCAGAGCGTTGAAATCCTTCTGGGAGGTCTTTACCAATAGTTTCTTTGATGACTCGTGGTCCTGCAAATCCAATTAATGCTTTTGGTTCAGCAATATTCACATCTCCAAGCATGGCAAATGAGGCAGTGATTCCTCCAGTAGTTGGGTCAGTAAGTACTGAAATATAAGGTAGCTTTTCTTCGGCAAGAAGAGCGAGTTTTGCAGAAGTTTTTGCCATTTGCATAAGAGAGAAAGCGGCTTCCATCATTCGGGCACCTCCACTTTTGGAAATGATAATCATCGGAATTTTTAGTTCGATAGCCTTATCAATAGCACGAGCGATTTTTTCGCCTACTACCGAGCCCATAGAACCTCCAATGAAAGTAAAATCCATGACAGCCATAGACACTTTTAAACCATTGATTTTTCCAACAGCTGTTCTAACCGCATCAGTTAAACCACTTTTGGATTTTGAGGCCTCTACTCGATCGGGGTATGTTTTCGTATCCTTAAATTTCAGTGGATCACCCGAACTTAAATTGACATCCAACTCTTTGAATTTTCCTTCATCAAAAAGGATAGCAAAATATTCTTTTGACCCAATTCGTTCGTGATGACCGCAGTTTGGGCAAACACTCAAATTAATCTCAAATTCCTTTGTAGTAGTGGGAGTTTTACATTGTTTACATTTATACCAAAGTCCGTCTGGGGTAGGTTTTTTGTCTTTTGTTTCTGTACGAATTCCTTCTGTTGCTCGCTTAAACCAACTCATATTGAATGCTTTTTATCATTTCAAATTAATGCAGTATAGCAGAGCAAATGTACATTTTTTTTAATACCTACCTTTGTATTTTATGGATAATGAAATAATTGTCAAAGTTGCTGATTCTCCTGAATCCATGGAGGCTATTTTCGAAGTTCGAAGAACAGTATTTGTAATCGAACAATCCGTAAGTGAAGAGGAAGAGTATGATGAGTTTGAATCTTCAAGTACGCATCTTTTTGCAACTTGCGACAATCAGGTAGTGGGTACATGTAGATTTCGCAATACAACTCAGGGAACTAAATTAGAACGATTTGCTGTACTCAAAGCGTATCGGACTCGATCTGTTGGTGCATCTTTACTCAAAGCTGCTTTAGCTGCAGTAGATCATGATCGAATGATTTATTTACACGCTCAAGTTCAAGTAATTGAATTTTATAAAAAATATGGGTTTAGTCAGATAGGAGCCCAATTTGAAGAGGCAGGTATTCAGCATTTCAAAATGATATATTCAGTCGATGATTTGCAATAAAT
This sequence comes from Bacteroidia bacterium, assembly GCA_022425465.1. Lineage (GTDB taxonomy): Bacteria > Bacteroidota > Bacteroidia > NS11-12g > UBA9320 > UBA9320. Next base: position 2,208 of record JAKMFK010000281.1, read on the forward strand.
CACGTTTCATTCTCGTTGACTTACCTTTGCAGTACATATGAAAAAAATACTCGTTACAGGTGGGCTCGGATACATTGGAAGCCACACTGTAGTTGAACTTCAATCTGCAGGTTATGATGTAGTCGTAATTGACAATTTAGATAATGCCACAGAAGAAGTCAAAGACCGAATCGTTTCGGTAACTGGTCGTTCGATTGACTTGGTCATTGGAGATGTGAATGATGAAATAACCATGGATCAGCTTTTTCAGGAACATGATTTTTATGGGGTGATTCATTTTGCAGCAAACAAGGCCGTTGGAGAGTCGGTTGATCATCCGATTAAATACTATCAAAATAATGTTTCAGGGTTAATTACCCTTTTGGGAGCCATGGACAAGTATGGCGTTCAAAATTTGATCTTTTCTTCGAGTTGTACAGTTTATGGAATAGCTGAAGATTTGCCTGTAACAGAAGACACTCCTATAAAAAGTGCTGAAAGCCCTTATGGAACGACTAAAATAATTGGCGAAGAAATCATTCAAGATTATGCAAAACATAAAAACATCAAGACCATTTTGTTGCGGTATTTTAATCCAGTTGGGGCCCATCCTTCTGCTCAAATTGG
>JAKMFK010000246.1 GCA_022425465.1 Bacteroidia bacterium
CATTAATTGGTGAGGGGATGGTATGGAGTGATGATTTTCAAAAAATAGAAAAAGCAAAGTCAAGTGATTTGGTGCTGGGACCCAAAGAGGGTTTAGCTTTAATTAATGGTACTCAATTTATGCAAGCCTATGGTTTGTCCTGCCTATTTAAAGCTCAAAAAATACTTGAAAGAGCCGACCTTCATGCAGCTCTATGCATAGACGCCTATGATGGAAGAAAAGAACCTTTCTTAAAATTCAGCCATGTTATTCGACCTCACAAAGGTCAATTGGACACAGCAAAAAAAATTTTGGCCCATCTTTCAGGAAGTCAGATTTTGGATCAATCTAAAAATCATGTGCAGGATCCATACAGCTTTCGATGTGTGCCTCAAGTGCATGGAGCAAGTAAGGATGTTTTTCATCAAGTAGCATCTGTGTTTGAAACTGAAATCAATGCGGTTACGGATAACCCCAATGTATTTCCAGATGAAGATTTGGTTTTAAGTGCTGGTAATTTTCATGGACAGCCATTGGCATTACAACTCGACTTTTTAGCTATCGCTATTGCAGAAATCGGTAGCATAGCAGAACGTAGAATATATCGACTTCTGGAGGGTAAGCGAGATTTACCTGCTTTTCTCACAAGCAATCCAGGACTAGAAAGTGGTTTGATGATTGCTCAATATACTGCTGCTAGCATAGTAAGTCAGAATAAACAATTGTGCACTCCAAGTTCAGTTGATACCATAGAAAGTAGTAATGGACAAGAAGATCATGTGAGTATGGGTGCCAACGCAGCTACTAAATCTCTTAAAGTTATAAAGAATGTTGAACGAATTCAAGCTATTGAGTTGTTGACAGCTAGTAAAGCATTAAGATATAGAAGTCCGCTTAAATCATCAGATAAACTTGAAAAATTGGTCAGAAATATAGAAAAAGTGGCTGATATATCAGATTCAGATAAAGTGTGGGCAGATGAAGTAGGAAAGATACAGGATTACTTACGGGATAATTAATCAAAACTTATTTGTGTTAAATTCATTTGATATACAGGAATAAAAAATTAGAAATGAAATCGAGGGTTAAAACTACTATTTGTCTAGCTTTATTTACACTATTTGTGGGAATGGATCTGGATTTGAAAGCACAAAACAAATACCCTATTGGAGGAAAGCTTAAACTTGAATTAACCAAAGAGCCCGTAGTTGGTGCGACTGTTTTTGCCATAGCATCAGACAGTAGTGTTGCAGCAGGTTCTGTTTCCAAAGAAGATGGAACTTTTTCAATATTATTAGGACGTGGTGAATATATCTTAAAGATTAACTATTTGGGTTTGAAAACCTATTCTGAACCTATTCGTGTATGGAGAGATGACTATTTAGGTACCATAATAATGAAAGCAGGTGCTGAAAATTTGAACGAAGTTACGGTTGCAGAAAAGGCTGTTTCTGCCACTGTTGAAGGCGATACTGTTTCGTTCAATGCAAGAGCATACAAAACTACTCAAAATGCAAGTGCTAAGGATTTGGTGGAGAAAATGCCTGGCATACAAGACAACGATGGAGAAATTCAAGCACAAGGGGAGAAGGTACAACAGGTATTGGTCGATGGTAAACAGTTTTTTGGTCAGAATCCCAAGACGGCTCTTTCTACATTACCTGCCGAAGTGGTTGATAAAATTCAAGTTTTTGATGATAAAAGTGAGCAGAGTAAGGCAAGTGGAGTTGATGATGGAACACGAATCAAAACACTAAATATTGTCACTAAAATAAACATGAGAAATGGAGAGTTTGGTAAGGTATATGCTGGTTATGGTAGTGATGATCGTTATAGCACTGGGTCAAATTTAAATATGTTCAGAGGTGAACGCAGATTATCAATCTTAGCACAAGTAAATAATATCAATCAACAAAATTTTAGTACAGAAGATCTACTAGGAGTTGTGGCCGATAACAGTGGCGGAAAAAGAAGAGGGCGAGGACCAGGAGGAAAAAGACCTTCTTTTTTGAGTGGTTTCTCAGCAAACGGAAGTGCTGATGACTTTATGGTCAATCCCTCAGGTGGGGTTAGCGAAACCCAAGCTTGGGGTGCAAATTATCAGGATAAATGGGGCAAGAAAGTAGATGTCAGCAGTAGCTATTTTTACAACAAAGGGGAAAACGTATCCACGACTAATACGTATCAAGAATACTATTTAGGTAACACCCAAGGTCAGGAATATGAGGAGTTTAGCAACAGCTTGAGCACAAACATCAATCATAAATTTAATGCAAAAGCGGTTTACAAACTAGGTCCTAAGGCTTCATTTTTCTATTTACCTAGTTTTAGTATGCAAGACAATTTAGGTAATACGACTGATACCAGTAAAACATTGGCTGAAGCAATAGCAATAAACTCACTTAATCAACGGTTTAATAGTGACTTTCTTGCACTTAAAGCGACTAGCAATCTCATGTTTAGATACAATGGAGAGAAACGAGGAAGAAGTTTATTTCTTCAGTGGAATAATTCCATGGATCGAACCAAGGGAATCAATCAATTAAATTCTATTAATGAGAATATCAATCAGATAGAAAATATCGATCAGAATGGAGATTTGGATGAAGATTTAGATGGATTAAAAGCCAGTATCATGTATAGTGAACCTATTGGTAAAAAAGGGTTGGGTCTGTTTGCAACCTACGACTATTCAAATAGTATTAATGTGATGAATCAAAAAATGCTAAGTGGTGTGATTGATAACCCACCAGGGCAGTTAGATTCATTATTATCTATTCAATACAATAATGATTGGACAACTCAGACAGTAGGAATAGGTTCTCGTAAATTTGGTAGAAAAGGCGGATTTGTTTTCAGAGTAAATTATGAATTAGCTGAATTAACCAATGATCAGACCATTCCAGTTGCTGAAAACCGAAGTCAGGGATTCAAAAATATACTGCCGTTTGCTTTGTATCGAGCTCGATTAAAAAATAAAGCTTCTTGGTTTAGTATGTACCGATCTTACACTATCAAGCCAACTGCACAACAACTCTCCCCAGTTGTAGATAATAGCAACCCACTTCAGTTAAGTCAAGGAAACGCACAACTAACCCAACAGTTTGGTCACTGGTTTATGTCCAAGTACAACTTTGCCAATACAAACAAGGATGTGGTTTTCTACGCTATGGTAAACGGGGGTTGGAGCAATAATTTTATTGGTCAGAGTATTTACACTGCCACTAGAGATCTTGATTCATCATTAAATTCAGTTGTTTTAAGTAAAGGAACTCAACTAACGAAACCAGTAAATTTGGATGGACAATATTCATTTAATGCATTTTTGACTTGTGGTATGCCTCTAGAAGCCATCAAAAGTAATTTGAACATGAATATCTCAAGCCGACTGACTAACATTCCATCTATGATTAATTTGATGAAATCAAATACCCTCAATCAAAGTTATGAGTTGGGACTTGTTATTAGTAGCAACATTAGTGAAAAATTGGATTTTACATTATCCACAAAAACAGCCTATAATAGTTCAGAAAATTCGCTTAACTCTACATTGGATAATATCTTTTGGGTGCAGACTAATAAAATCAAATTGGATTGGATTATGCCTATGGGATTTACTTTTCGAACAAATTTTAGGTATCAAAACTTTTATGGTTTAGGCACAGATTTAGATAATAGTGTGTTGCTATGGACAGCAGGAGTTGGTAAACAACTATTTAAAAATAAGCGAGGTGAAATTCAGTTGAGTGTGTTTGATATACTCAATCAAAATAACAACATCAGCCAAAACTTTTATGATAGCTTCTATGAGGCAACCAATCGAAACGTGCTAACCCGTTATTTCATGGTCAACTTCAGCTATAACATTCGCAAATTTCGAGAGGATAGAACGCGATAAATGGATCTCTAAAATTTGTTTTGAAAATTAAATAAGAACAACGACATTTGCAGCCTTGCTGGAAAAAGGAGAACCAGCAGATTAAAAAAATTATACAAAATGGTAAAATTAAGACTTCGTAGACAAGGAAGAAAAGGAAAACCTTTCTACTACATTGTGGCGGCGGATGCAAGAGCTCCTAGGGATGGTCGATTTATTGAGAGAATTGGTTCGTATAATCCGAATACCAATCCAGCAACAATTGATTTAAACCTAGACGATGCGGTTCGCTGGTTAGGTAATGGTGCAGTTCCAACTGACACTTGTAGAGCAATCTTATCGTACAAAGGTGCGATGTACAAACACCACCTAAACAAAGGGGTAAACAAAGGTGCTCTAACACAAGATCAAGCTGATGAAAAGTTTAATAATTGGTTGGCTGAAAAAGAAAGCAAAGTTTCGGCTAAGATCGATAGCATTAGCAAATCAGCTGCTGAGTCAGCTGCTGCAGCTCACAAACGTGAGGAGGCTGTCAAGCTAGAACGAGAAAAAGCGATTGCTGAAAAGCTAGCTCCTGAAGTAGAAGCTACTGAAGAAACAGTTGAGGCTACGGAAGCAACACCAGAAGCAACTGAAGAAGCTCCAGCAGAAGAGGCTACTGAAGCGTCTACTAATGAAGCGGTAGAAGCAACCGAAGCAGAAGCAGAGACTACTGAAAAAGAGCCAGCAGCAGAAGCAGAGGTAACTGAAGCGTCTACTGAGGAACCAGCAGAAGCTTCAGAAGCTCCAACAGAAGAAACTACAGAAGAGCCAGCGGCTGCAGAATCTGCAACAGCAGAGGAAGCAACCGAGGAAAAGCCTTCTGAAGACAACGCCTAATAACCCATGTTAGACAAGGATAGGTTGATATCTTTTGGATATGTCAGTCGTCCGCATGGCTACAAAGGTGATGTCCATAT
>JAKMFK010000026.1 GCA_022425465.1 Bacteroidia bacterium
TGACAAAAGAAGATGTGATTCGAGTTTATCGAAAATACATTAAAAACAAGAAGGCAGTTATTCTTCGCATTGAAAGAGATAGGTCTGAAAAGGACGAGGATGATGAATCATCCAAGAGTATAAATCCACATGCTAATGAACCTAAAAAAGTAGATCCACAATACAATGGATTAACCTATAATCCACCTACAGACGATTATGATCGAAGTGTACGACCAACAAAACCAAATGCCAAGGCGTTTACTGTTCCAGATTTTTACACTGAAAAACTAAACAACCGCCTTACAGTTATTGGTAGTCAGTCTACAGAATCCCCATTAGTATATTTCTACATTGAAATGGAAGGTGGTCATTTGTTAGAGGGTGATAAGAAGATAAACACCGGTACAGCTATGGTAACGGCTTCCATGATGGGAGAGGGAACTCAAAAATTAACTACAGAAGAGTTTTCACGAGAATTGGAGAAGTTGGGAAGTAGGATTAGTTTTAATAGCGGTGTAACAAGTAGTTCTGTCTTTGTAAGTTGTTTAAAAGCAAATGTTGACCCAACTTTAGCCCTATTGAAAGAAGCCCTATTTGAACCACGATTTGATGAAGAAGATTTCAAACGAATTAAAAATCAAATATTAGAAGGTTTGAAAACACAAAAAAGCAACCCCTCTGTAATGGCAAGAAAAGCATGGGGTTCTATCTTATTTGAAGGAACAATACTTGAGAATTATTATTACGGAAATTATAAATCGTTGTCTAAAATTGGATTGGATGATGTGAAAAGTTTCTACAATCAATTCTATTCTCCTAATGTGAGCACACTTGTCATATCTGGTGACATTAGTCAATCTGAAGCGATGGGTAAACTTGGATTCCTAAAGGAATGGAAAAATACGAACGTGAGTATTCCCAGTATCCCAGAATTGGCAATGCCTGAATCAACTACCATTTATTTAGTTGATAAGCCTTATGCAGCTCAATCCACTATTTATATAGGTCATCCAGGTCCTAAGTATGATTACAATGGAGAATATTTCAAGGCTGGTGTTATGAATTTCTCTCTTGGAGGGGCTTTCAATAGTCGTATCAATCTCAACTTAAGAGAAGATAAAGGATATACCTATGGTGCTCGTTCTGGATTTTCTGGATCAGATCAATATGGTGTGTTTCGTTTCTCATCCGAAATCAAGAAAGAAGCTACTGATAGTGCCATTCGGGAGGTCATGTATGAGTTTAATAACTTTTTAGACAAAGGAATCACACAAGAGGAGTTAGATTTCACCAAATCATCGATTACTTTAAGTGAAGCTTTGGATTACGAAACACCATTTCAAAAGTTGAATTTCCTAAGTAGAATAGCTGAATATAATTTACCAAAGGATTATACTACACAGCAGGCCAATATGATTAACGCCATGACGGTTTCTGATGTCAATGCGATTGCCAAAAAGTTGATAAAACCTGATAATATGGTAATTATCGTAGTAGGTCATGCTTATAAAATTCGAGAAGGATTGAACAATCTAGGCTATGGCAAAATCAAAGAAATAAAAGTAGAATAGCTCAAGTCATATTCTTAGTATATAAAGGGTAAATCATCAGATTTACCCTTTATTATGCGTTAGACTTTGATAAAATAACAGTTGTTTTTTTGCGAGTGCTTTTGTAGAGTAATTATCTTCAATGAGTTTTCTTGCATTTTTTATGATGGAAGTGAATTCAATTTGGTTGTTATTTAATTTCTGAAAGAGAGTTGAAAATTCAGATGGGGTATCAGCTATTAGTAAATGTTCACGATCAACATAGTCGATGCCTTGAGCACCAATCTTCGTAGAGACAACCAGTTTCCCAGCTGCCATAGCTTCTAAAATCTTTAATCGTATACCACTTCCACTTTTTAAAGGCACAACGCATACATCACATGATTTAACAAATTGATAGGCATCTTCAACATCTTTCGTGACTTCAACCTGATCAATAGAGTTAAATTCTTTTGTATCGATTCCTTTCCCAGCAAGATTTAATGAATAGTTATTCCATTTTTTAGCAATCAATGGATGGATTTCATTAATATACCAATCAACTGCCTCTACATTTGCATGCCATTCCATTGATCCAATGTGATACCAACGTTGAGTTGATGTTGAAGGAGAAAATTTCCATGTATCCAAGTTTATTCCTGCAGGTATCGTTTTATAAATTCCTTTGGAATGGAGATGCTTAAATTTATCGCTATCTTGATCGGTAACTGGAACTACAGCATCCACTTGTTTAATGATTTGTGATTCGTACCTTTTTAATTGTCTAGATAGAATATTGAGATAAAATTTCTTAAATGGATTCTTCTCATTATAAGCGAGACGTTGCCAAATTTCATATTCAACATTATGCATCCTTAAAACAATCAGACCATTGAACACTTTACGGATACTTGAAATATACGGGCCCACAAAAGTTCCATCAAGCTGAACAACATCAAATGATTCACTGGATAGAAGTTCAATTAATTCTTGTTCGAAAGTTGAATTATAAAAACGACTTACGTTATATGACTTATTTCTTAAAAGATATTTTAAAGCATCATCAAAATTAACATCCGTATCAATAGGATGGATGTATAATTTAGCGTATTTGGTTAGTTCTGCTGTAGCTTCTTGGATAGGAGTGTTGTGTTTGTGTCCGTCCAAACAATACAAGGTAACATCATGTCCTAATTCGCTAAATGATTTCGTATAATTATATATACCAATAGTCCCTCCCTCGTTTAGAGGCCATGGAACACGATTACTTACTTGAAGTATTTTCATTTTCTCCATTTTTTAGGAATGATGAGCTTGTAAAAATCAATATTAAAGAGTTGAGAATCACGGCTTGCTTTATAGGTTAAGAAAATAGCTAATGGGAAGAATAGTCCCAAGGCCATCCACATCCCTATAATTGGGGGTAAAACACCTTGTTTGATTAACTTTTCACCAAAAATACTCACGACATAGTAAAAGATGAAGAGTAGGATAGAAATTACTAGTGGTAACCCAAATCCACCTTTTTTAATAATGGCACCTAGTGGGGCTCCAATAAAGAAGAGTAAAATGCAAGAAACAGCTAATGTGAATTTTCTATGCCATTCAACGGCATATTTTGCTTTAAGCTCTTTTTGACCAGATAGATCATTGATATTGTTGGAGCTAATACGTTTAATGTTGTTTGCATTTTGTGCTGCTCTTTCAATGATATCCTCCATTGTCATTGCTTTGTACAGTGTTTTCTTTTTTTTACTTGGAGTTTTATTGAGCGGATTTATAGCTATACTCGATAGCGAATCAGTAGCAGGTACTGATTTAGTTATAGTTATCTTTTTTCTTGATAATAGATAGGCTAATCTTTCAGAAACAGAGGTGTCTTGAATATTGACGGTATCTGAAGCTTCAAAGAAATAAGGTTCTATGTAGTCAAAAAGTGAATTATTTTTTTTTGCAATAAAGCGGTTGAGCGAATCAATTCGAATATCAAGTTGTTTTATATTCATCATCCGATGATCCTCAGAAAATCGTTCTTTATCTGTTCTATTAAAGGCCAATTCACTCAAATCAATGGTCAGGTGGTATGATTCAAATGCCATCGTATTGTGCGGCATGGAATTTTTATAATTAGGGTCATTGACTAATTCTTGATAGCGTTTGCCATTTTCGAGGTATAGGGTCATAAATCGGTTGTCATCACTGATTGTCATTTTTCCTCGCTCTGCAATCAGGATATTATTATTTCCATCTTTTCTGTTGGTATTGACATAGATTAATATGTCTTCGATGGTTTGGTTATCATCGTGTTTTTTACCTACTCTAATCTGATAGCCTTCAATATCTTTAAAAAATACATTATCAACGATATTCATGGCTGGTTTTTTCTGCATTACGTCATAGAGTAGAGCTCCCCAACTTAAGTTGGCTTTTGGAATTAGATTATTAGACACAAAGAAAGCACTGATCGCAAGGATTATACTGATAAAAAACATGGGTCTCATTGCCTTTAAAAGGGATACTCCAGCACTTTTTATTGCTACTAGCTCATACCGTTCGGCAAGGTTTCCAAAGACCATGATGGAAGAGAGGAGAATAGCTAAAGGTAAAGCCATAGGAATGAGATGTATGGCAAAATAAAATATGAATTCAAAGATGACAGATACTTCAAGTCCTTTCCCAACTAGGTCCTCAAGATATTTCCAGATGGTTTGCATTAGAAATAAAAATAATGCAA
>JAKMFK010000028.1 GCA_022425465.1 Bacteroidia bacterium
TTAAATTTATGTTCAGGGGTATTGAACGCTGGTATAATAGGATCGTCACTTCCTTTTTTGTTGAGTTGGTTCCATGAATAGTTGCCTCCTAAGGCGTATTTTTTGAAGTAATAGTTTAATCCTATTGCTATTCCCTGAGTTGTTACTCTCGATTTGGCATTTGCCGCAACTCGATAAACACCAATATTTGTTGGAAAGTTATTTACTGGATCAATGTATGCATCGATACCAATATTGTATCCAATAAAGTTGGTGTAGGATGTAAAGTAATATCCCGCATCAATAAATAGTGATTGATCAGCAATGTTTCCTTTATAACCAAATTCGATGGTTCTAGCTTGTTCTGGTCGAATGGGGTCTACATCAAAATACTTTAGTAAATCAGGTTGTAAGGTCGTTGCACTGTAGTCGATAAATGACTGAACATCGATTAGAGAGTCATAACCGTCTAGGTTCCCAAGAAGACGAGCTCTTCCAACATCATAGTACAAATATTGATCAGCAAGCGTAGGGTTACGAATAGCAGATGAAAATGAAGTTCGAAAGACGTGATTCGTTCGATGTTTATAGATAAGAGAGGCTGCAGGCGAAACTAAGAAATCAAAATTTTGATTCTTATCTACCCGTGTTGTTACATTGGCAATTACACGATCCATAAGCCATCTTTTTTCAATCCCACTGTATACTCCTCCTTCATAGTTGGTGATGGTCACATCTCCCGTATCTTTTAGAATAGTTCCCCTTGAGTTTGGTCGATATAGTCGACCATTAGCTCCAACGGTAATCTTACCAAAGCTGGGTGTGAAAATATATTCCCCTTGAGCATGATAAAGTGCAGAACGGTCAAAAAAACGAGTTCCATTATCAGTGAATAGGCGAGTTGTAATATCTTGAAATACACTATCAAATTCAGCTGTACCAGGAATAAAGCGGGGAGAATAAATTCCTCCACCAGAGCCATCATTTAATGCTCTAATATCTTCATGCCAAGCACGAATAGAGTCTTGATGTTGAGCTAAAAAGGGATTTAAAAATTTTTCTATCCAATTGGGTACATTATCATGAACAGCCGGGGAATAAGTGGGATATCCTGGCAATTTTTGAACCTTATATCCAGCAGAGTATGGCTGTCTCCATCGGTTAGCATAACTCGTGAACCATTGGTTGTTGTCAATTGCTCGGTCATTCAATTCAAATCCAGTAGCTACAATATCGTAGGTGTCGCCAGCATCTTCATTGGTTGAGTATGCTCTCAAGAAATACTTGCCTTTATTCCGTAATTCTATTTTGTTTTGCCAAAAACGAATGTTCTCGAGTTTGTATCGATTGTCACCTTGGTAGACTGTACTTCCTCCACTATAATTAAAGGCATATTCAAGTTCAGTTTCTTTGTTGATTTTATAAAAAAGAGCGGTATTCAACTTGACGTTGTCTGTGCTGTAATCTACTAAGTCAACTTCACGATATCCTGTTCTGTAGAAGGCTCCTAGACCTGGATAGTCTAACTGACCAGTTGGATTTAAGCGGTCTTCATAATTTTCGTCACCATATCGGTTAACAGCGTCATATCCGCCTGGGTTAGTCTCATCGAAATCAGAATCTTGTGTTGGTTGGTAGTTTTCTGCTTCCCAGTCATTGGCTTGCATATAGCTAGCAGTGAGCTTGTATCCAAATTTTTGTTCTCCTTTTTCATTATTGAAATAATCGGCTATACGAAATTGAACTTGACCCATTTGACGTTCACCAACTTTAATTTCGGCCATAACCCCAGGAAATAGAAAGGGGCTTTTTGTCTCCATACTGATTACTCCATTGAAGGCATTTGGTCCATAAAAGGCACTACTCGCTCCAGCAATAACATTAACGCGTTGTATATCAATATCGCTTGCTCCTAAAAAATTTCCCAAACTAAAATTAAGTCCAGGTGATTGATTGTCAACCCCATCGATTAATTGTAAAGATCTTACAGGACTTGTACTGTTAAAACCTCTTGTATTGACTACTCTAAAACCTAAACTAGCGGCAGTAACATCCACACCCTTTAGGTTTCCAAGGCTTTCATAAAACGATGCAGCAGGAGCATCTTTTATGGCTTTGATGCCAATAGATTCGACAGTTAGTGGGGCCTCTTTTTGTTTTTCAGTGACCCTACTTGCTTTTACCACAGCTCCTGTGAGCACATTTTCTTTAGCCTCTTTCATGATGATTGCAAGTTTTGAGCTTGGTGATTTTACAACAACTTGATTATCTAGATATCCTAGATAGGAGACTTTTAGGGTAACAGGAAACGTATTTACCTTGAGACTAAATGACCCATTTTCATCACTAATTGATCCAACGCCATTGATGGATGGTACAGTTATGTATGCACCAACAAGAGATTCTTTGTTGGCATTGTATATTTTTCCTGAAATGGTTTGAGCCTTGCTGTATTTAGCAAATAATAAGGGGATAATGAACGAAAAAAGCCTCTTGAGGCCTTTGATATATGAAGAATTCATAATTCTTTAAATTGTGTAGTTTTTGATTTATTTAAACTCGAAAATAAGGAATATTACATATCAATTATGAAATAATTAACATTCAAATAATAAAAAATTAGAAATCCAATGGAATATGTTAATATCGAATAATCAAAATAATGTGTTTAAAAAGGTTAATAGTAATCATTGGTTCTATTGGGTTGATTTATTTACTAGGGCCTAGAATGAACAAGGAAAATTTTTCACCCCAGATTAAAAATAAAGGGATAAAACTATCAGAAGTGGACTCTATAGTGAATGAAAAAAATAAAAATCCAAAAATTAAATCGGGTAACCACTCCAAAATTCATTGGGCAGATTCTGTAGGTAAGAAAACAACTTATGTTTTGTTATACCTTCATGGATTTTCATCCTGTCCTAAGGAGGGAGATCCGGTTTATCATCAGTTTGCCAAGAAGTATAAAATGAATGCTTATGCTCCATTATTAGCAGAGAGTGGACTCAATGAAAAAGAGGCCATGTTAAATTTTACAGGAAAGAAGTACTTGGAGTCGGTTAAAGAGGCTTACACAATTGCTCGAGCGATGGGAGATTCGGTCATCATCATGAGTACAAGTACAGGGAGTACAGCTGCATTATATCTGTCATCTGTTCAAAATGAAATCCATAGTTTAATATGCTACTCACCAAATATTCGAGTTTTTGATTCGAGAGCAGTTTTATTAACGGGCCCATGGGGTCTCGAAATCGCAAGATTAGTGAAAGGAGGCAAGTATCATACTTGGGAGGCACCAAAAGCGGCAGAACCATATTGGCATAAAAAATATCGATTAGAATCGGTATTAGAGTTACAACACTTATTGGAATCAACAATGAAGAAGGATGTGTTTTCTGAAATTACAATTCCTGTATTTGTGAGTTACTACTATGAAGATGAGGAAAATCAAGATAAAGTGGTGTCAGTAGAGAAGATTTTGGAAATGACTAAACAAATAGGTACTCCAAGAGAAAAGTTGAGAGTTGTTAACATGAAAGATGCTAAAGCACATGCTATGGCAAATGGTATTTTTAACCAAAACACCCATAATTTATTAAAAGAAACTTGTAAATACGTTGAAGAAGTCTTAAATTTGGAATAGTAATAAAAAAGGGCAGATTGAAGGTCAATAACAATCTTAAGCGTTTTTTAGAAATCAATCTACCCTTAAACTAAGCATTGAGTGTATTTTGAACGTAACTTACTAATACTGAGATACTCAATTTTTTTAACTACCTACTAAACGAAACTTTTGCAACATATGTTGTAAGTAGTTGTAAAATTCTTTTGCTTCTTAAGCACACTAAAAGTTTAGCTACAAGTGTTTTTTTAAAATATGATTAAGATTATATTTAGGTATGATTTGTATCATATTTTACAAATATTAATATTAATATGCTGATTACTAAGATTTTAGCTGACATTTTTTTATTCTTTCTTCTTGAAAATTATTGATTTTTTATATAATTTATGATATTAATTGATGTTTATTTAGTTGTACACGTTATTGGATAAACTCGATGAACCATAAAAATAAGTTACTTTGCCAATAATGAAGTCATCCCAACATGAATTTAAGCAGATATCCCTTTTTGCTTCACTTATTCCACTTATTTGCTTGGTTTTATTATTGGCCTTTAATGTATTTGTTTTTGGGGATGATGCAATTAACGGGAGTAATCAGTTTATCCTACTCATTGGAGGTGCCGTAGCTTCTATAGTTGGTTTACTCAATAGCAGAACCTTCAAATCTATGATCGATCAAGTGGGTGAAAATTTAAAATCAGTTAGTGGAGCTATTCTGATACTTTTATTGGTTGGGTCTTTATCTGCATCATGGCTAATATCAGGTATTGTCCCAGCTATGATTTATTATGGTGTTTTATTAATCAACCCGATTATATTTTTACCCTCAGCGGTTGTTATTTCAGCTATTATTTCTGTAGCTACGGGTAGTTCCTGGACGACAAGTGCTACCATTGGAATCGCATTGATAGCTATTGGTAAGGCAATGGGAATACCTTCTGGGATTGTAGCAGGAGCTGTTATTAGTGGAGCATACTTTGGCGATAAATTATCTCCTCTTAGTGATACTACAAACCTAGCAGCGGCTATGGCTGGTTCTAATTTGTTTTCTCATATTAGGTATATGCTTTACACAACTATACCTAGTATTACAATTACATTAATCGTTTTTTCTTTAATTAGTTTCTCAATTGAAACTAAAGAAGTTGTAAGTAGTGAGTATTTATTACTCTCCATTCAAGATAGCTTTGTTATTAGTCCATGGTTATTTTCGGTTCCTTTGATCGTAATTCTAATGATAGTAAGAAAAGTATCTCCAATAATTGCCCTTTTTGCTGGTACTATTTTAGGGTTAGTGATGGCTTATTTTTTCCAATCTAGTCATTTTTCTCCTTCACTTATCGATATGTATAAATACTTTATGACTTCTATCGCTACTGGAGTTGCTGTGAATACCTCCGAACCTTCCTTAAATGATCTTTTTGTTTCTGGAGGTATGGAGGGGATGTTGGGGACCGTCTGGCTGATTATTTGTGCTATGGTTTTTGGAGGTATAATGGAGTCTATTGGAGCTTTATCAAGAATTAGCTCTGCTTTATT
>JAKMFK010000037.1 GCA_022425465.1 Bacteroidia bacterium
CAAAAGTTAAACATTCTGAATTTCATTAGAACCATGAGAAAGTCAACTAAGGTGATTATAGTCTTATTGTTCTTAAATGCCCTTACCTTTTCTTTTGTACTATCACAAACCCAACCTATACAGACTAGTGAGAATCAACCAGAACAAATTGTTAACCAGAATAAGTACATTAAAGCTGGTACATTAGTTATCGCCTGGAGTTATAGAATGCTTCGTTATTTCAAAAACTAACTCTTTGACTTATTATTCTTGATTGAATAAAGAAATTACTTGAACTTCCCTTAAATTTGGAGTAATCAAGTATGTCTAGCACGGCTAATTCTCTTGTAAATTCAAAATTGTACGGGTTTATAACTCGTTATAATATTCATCATTTGGTATTATGGATTTTGTACTTTCTTTTTTGGGTATTTGTTCTTAGTCCAGGGATTACAAGAACAGATTTTTTTGTAAATTCATTTGTCATCGTATCAATTCATGCTGCAGTTAGTTATTTCAATATGTATGTATTGTTGCCCTTTTTTCTGCAGAAACGTGCATATTTAAGGTATTTTTTAGCCATTATTTTAGCTCTATTCCTAGGAGCTTTAATGGAGTCAGCGATATTTTCTGTAATATCTACAATTGGCCCCGATGATAAACGGGCATTACTTTCTCTTCGATTTATATTAAATACCATTATGGCAATTACTTATACCGTTGCCATTACAATGAGTCTTAAATTGGTGAAACATTGGTACGAGAAAGAAAAGCTAACAAAAGAGTTAGAGATTCTGAATACCGAAACAGAGCTCAAGTATTTAAAGTCTCAGATAAATCCTCATTTTTTATTTAATAGTTTGAATAGTATTTATGCTTTGGCCCTCCAAAAGTCAGATTTAGCACCAGAACTCATTTTAAAGTTGAGTGACATATTGCGATATATATTGTATGAGGGAAGTGATAAAAGAGTTAGTTTAGATAAAGAAATCAAATATTTGAAGAGTTATGCTGAACTTGAGAAAGTGAGGCATGGTGATCGTGTTAATTTGTCATTGGTTATTGATGGAGATATTGAAATTCAAGAAATTGTACCGATGTTACTCATACCGTTTGTAGAAAATAGTTTCAAACACGGATTTGGTAGAGATATGGCGAACGGTTATGTCAAAATTCATGTCCAAGTAAACCAGAATGAACTTAATTTAGAACTTATAAATAGTAAACCATCGGCAGGTACTGAATTGAAAAATGACGAGAATTACCAAGGAGGAATCGGTCTTCAAAATGTAAATAGAAGATTAAGATTAATGTATCCAGATAAACATACGATAGAGGTGATAGAGACCGATATTGATTATAAAGTAAACTTAAAAATAGATTTAGCATGATGAATTGTATTGCATTAGATGATGAACCATTAGCCCTTGATATAATTGAGGCATATGTAAAAAAACACCCTGAACTTAATTTAATTGCTCGCTGTAATAATGCAGATGAAGCAACTGATATTTTGAAAAATCATTCTATTGATTTGATGTTTTTAGACATTCAAATGCCTGGAGTTACAGGACTGAACTTTGTTCGATCACTTGAAAATAAGCCGCTATTTATGTTCACAACTGCCTATTCTGAGTATGCAGTTGATGGCTTTGAATTGGATGCTATTGATTATCTATTAAAGCCAATAGCTTATGACCGATTCGAAAAAGCAATTGAAAAGGCTAAAGAATATTACACCATAAAAAATAACTCAGGACCTTCGGAGTCTGACCTGGAAAATGAGTTCATTTTTGTTAAAGCAAATCAACAACTTATTAAATTGGCATATGGAGAAATTCGGTATGTTGAGGCGTTTGCAGATTATGTCAAAATATTTTTAAATGATCGTAAAATAGTGACACTTCAGACGATGAAAAAAATGGAGTCTAAATTGCCGAGCGATATGTTTAGTAGAGTTCATCGATCTTTTATTGTGAACAGAAAAGCGGTTCAATCTTTCTCAACAACCATTTGCGAGGTTAATGGAACCAAGATACCAGTGGGTAAGAACTATAAAAATGACTTCGTTAAATTGATGAAATCAAACCCAATTTTATAATGGATGATAGATTAAAAGCATTTGAACGACTCTTAGTTATAATGGATGAATTAAGAGAACAGTGTCCATGGGATCGCAAACAAACCAATGAAACGCTTCGTCATTTAACTATTGAAGAAACATATGAATTAAGCGATGCTCTATTGAAAGGTGATGATGAAGAAATAAAAAAGGAGTTAGGCGATTTATTCTTACACTTGGTTTTTTATTCAAAAATTGGTGATGAGAAGGGAGTATTTAATGTGACGGATGTATTGAATAGTGTTTGTGAAAAATTAATTGCTCGTCATCCTCATATATATGGAGATGTTGAGGTTAAAGACGAGGAGGAAGTAAAGCAAAATTGGGAGCAATTAAAACTGAAAGAAGGGAATAAATCTGTATTGGCTGGAGTGCCTAATAGTATGCCTAGTATGATAAAAGCATCGAGAATGCAAGATAAGGCGGCTCAAGTTGGATTTGATTGGCCACAAAAAGAACAGGTATGGGAAAAGGTAGAGGAAGAACTAAACGAGTTTAAAGATGCTCATGGTTCAAAAAAAGAGGAGGAATTTGGGGACTTAATATTCAGCTTAATTAATTATGCAAGATGGCTTAAAATTAATCCAGACGATGCTTTAGAAGCTACAAATAAGAAATTTAAATATCGATTTGAATCCATTGAGCAATATGCAAAAGAAAACAGTATTAAAATAGAGGAAATGACCTTGTCTGAAATGGATGAGGTATGGGAGCAGGCAAAAAAACGAGCTAGTTAAAATATAATTTTTATCAGTTAGTTAAGTTCTTTGTATATGGCCTGCTATTGGTATTATATTTGAAAATCTAGTTACAGGATGAAAAAAACGCTTCTATTTTTATATATCATGTCTTCTCTCATGGCTTATGGTCAACGGACATATGATAACACATGTTTTGATGATAAAATAGCGACAGTTATCCTTCAAAAGAATATTGATATTTATGATCCTGTTCCGATAATAAATTTAGGCTCAACAGAATCACTTAAACTTTCATTTGATATGCTTGACCCTCAAAATGAGTTTTTGAATTATTCCTTAATTCATTGTGATAGAAATTGGATGCCAAGTGATCTTCAGCCTATGGATTATGTTAATGGGAATACAATGGGAGAGATAACAGATTTTAAGTTTTCTACGAATACATATCAAACCTATACTCATTATTCACTGAATTTTCCTACTGATGAGATGGCCATAACCAAAAGTGGGAATTACATCTTGAAAGTATTTCGAAATTTTGACGAAGAAGATATCTTATTGACCCGTCGATTTATGGTAGTAGACATTCAGACCAAGATTTCTACATCGATCAGAAGTGCTACCGTTCCAGAATATCGTTTTTCTCATCAAGAAGTTGATTTCTCTGTGAATTATTTAGGTTTTGATATCCCAAATCCATTTTTAGATGTCCATGTGACGATATTACAGAACAATAGTTGGAACAATGCAATTACAAACCTCAAACCCCAATTTGTTAATAATAATGAGTTGAGTTTTAATTATGAAAATGAAAATCTTTTGCCAGGAACCAACGAGTTTCGATTTTTTGATATTCGTTCATTGCGATTCTTTAGCAACAATGTGATCAAAAAGTATATTGATTCAATTCAGAATGTGGTTCTTAGACCAGAAGAGTCCAAAGCTTATCTTAACTATGTTCGGTGGATTGATTATAACGGTAAACGAGATATCTTTAATTCAGACGGAATGAACTTAATTGAGGACGGTGATTATGCTTTGGTTCATTTTAATTTTAAATCCAACAATCTTCAAGATATGGGGGATGTGTTTGTTTATGGGGAGTTAACCGATTGGCAACTCAAGGATAAATTTAAAATGACTTATTCTTCTGAATTGAATATGTATACTTGTCCTGTTCTTTTAAAGCAGAGTTATTATAATTATCATTTTGTATTAAGGGACAAGCAGGGCAATATAGACTACACATTTACTGAGGGGAATCATCAAGAAACAGAAAATGACTATACAATTTTGGTATATCACAAAAATGTTTTTTATGGATATGACGAGATTATTGGTTTGGCTTCTCGCAATTCAAATACATTAAAAAATTAATTAATTTTCGAGTAGGAATTCTATTTTCGTTATTCAGACTATGGATAACGATTTAATCTATAAAATAGCACTTACCCAGATTCCAAAGGTGGGCAGCGTTACAGCTAAGAATTTGATTAGTTATTGTGGCGGTGTAAAAGAGGTCTTCTCAAAATCCAAATCATTCCTAAAAAAGGTTCCTGGAATTGGAGAGACACTAGCAGCTAATATTTTTTCTTTTGATGGTTTTGAGGCTGTTCGTGAAGAAATTGATTTTATTAATCAGAATAAGGTTGATGTTCATTTTCTTTTGGATAATTCCTATCCACATCGACTAAAGCAAATACCTGATTGTCCAATTGTTGTCTATTCAAAAGGAAGTTCAAATTTGAATCCCGAAAAGTGTATAGCCATAGTTGGTACTAGAAAAATGACATCATATGGAAAACAGTTTGTCCATAAATTAATTGAAGAAATTAGCGTATATCAACCTACTATAGTTAGCGGTTTAGCTTATGGTGTGGATGTTCAAGCCCACAAACAAAGTTTAAAATACGATTTGCCTACATTTGGAGTAGTTGCACACGGTTTGGACCAAGTGTATCCCTCGCTACATAGACCAATCGTTCAAGAAATGATTAAAAATAAGGGTGCAGTAATCTCTGAGTATACTTCAAAAACCATACCCATTAAAGAAAATTTCCCAATGAGAAATAGGTTAGTAGCTGGAATGGTAGATGCTGTTATTGTAATCGAATCAGCCAATAAAGGTGGATCTCTTATTACAGCAGAATTGGCCAACCCATACAACAGGGATGTTTTGGCATTACCTGGGGCAATAAATCAGAAATATTCAGCAGGGTGTAATTATCTAATAAAAAAGAATAAAGCTCATTTAATTGAAGGGATTGAAGATTTAGTCCAGCTCTTGAATTGGGATGTCCAAATTGAAAGGAAAGTTCAAAAACCACTTTTTCAAGACTTTACGGATAATCAACAAAAATTATTTTCAATTATTCATGAAAATACGGAAGTTGGAATAGATCATTTACAAATAAAATCCGGTTTTGTATCTAGTTTGATAGCTATAACTTTGCTGGAGTTAGAAATGAAAAACTGCATAGTCAGTTTACCTGGGAAGAGATACAAATCATTACAGTGAGTCTAGTACGTAAATCAGATTTTTTCTTTGAATTAAACGAGGATAAAATCGCAAAATATCCACTCGAAAAAAGAGATTTATCAAAGCTACTTTGTTTTAAAGATGGTAATATAACTCATCATCATTTTACGGATATATCATCGATTTTGCCGAATGATGCTTTATTGATTATGAACAATGCCAAGGTTATTCCTGCTCGATTATATTTCCGCAGAAAGACAGGTGCGTTGATTGAGGTCTTGCTCCTTGAGCCTGTTTTGCCAAGTAGTTACGAAAAGTCATTTGCAAGTACTCAAACTTGCCAATGGAAGTGTATGATTGGGAATAGCAAGAAATGGAGAGAAGGGGAGTTTCTAGATTTGAGTATTCGATCTGGACTCATTCAAGCTCAATTGATTAACAGAACTGATCGAATTGTTGAATTTTCATGGACCAATAAAGAACCATTTACGGATGTGCTTCAAAAAATAGGCGAATTACCACTTCCTCCCTATCTCAATCGAAAAACGGAAGATAGTGATGCATCAACATATCAAACGATATTTGCCAAGAATGAGGGCTCAGTTGCCGCACCAACGGCAGGACTTCACTTTACAGATAATATTCTTAATGAGTTAGACACCAAAGGTGTAACAATTAGAGAGGTAACATTACATGTAGGTGCTGGAACATTTTTGCCGGTAAAAGAGGACGATGTTCTCAATCATGAAATGCACAGAGAACATTTTGAGGTAACCTTGGATACGATTAACTCATTAATAAACTATGATAAGCGGATTGCAGTTGGAACTACTAGTCTTAGGGTGCTAGAGAGCTTGTATTGGATTGGAGTTCAATTAAATCAAGGGAATGAATCATTTTTTGTAGCTAAGTTGGAACCCTATGAAAAAAAACCAGAATTTACGTATAAAGAGTCCTTATTGTCAATTCAGTCATATATGCAACTCCATAAGAAAATGAATATCAAAGCGGCAACAGAAATTTTAATCTTACCTCATTATTCACTGAGAAGCATAGATGGATTGATTACAAATTTTCATTTGCCAGAAAGTACACTATTGATGTTGATTGCTAGTGTGGTAGGGGAGAAATGGAAGCAGATTTATGAGACAGCAAAAACGGAGAATTACCGTTTTTTGAGCTATGGTGATAGCAGTATTTTATTTAGGAGCTCGTAAAAATGATCGTTTAGGTTGTTTTGCTAAAATACACTTTCAAGTTCTTTTTTTTAACTCCCTTTTCGAGTACTTTAAAAAAATGAAGGATATCTTCTTCTGAATTGTTTGCATTGATGGTAATTAGACGAATAAACTCAATAGAGTTAAAGCTTCCAAAACCCACCATTGCTTGAGCTTCTTCATATAGCAAAGTACAAATTTCATTAGCAGGGATGTCTTTGTAATTAAAGCATATGGATATTGAGTTTTCGAAACTATAAAGGGTGTAATCAGGGTGATTCTTTACATATTTTCTTGCTACTTCAGCTAAATAAAATTGTTCATTGACCAGTTTTTCTATTCCAATATTCCCTATGGATTTCCATAATGTCCAAAATTTGAGTGCGTCATTTCTTCTTCCACATTGAAGACTAGTTTTACCAAGGTCAAAGTCATCATCATCAGTTTGATAAAGGTAATCTGCTTCATTATTAAAAGATTTAAATAAATGACTTTTATCTCTTGTGACGATAATAGAACACGTTAGGGGTGTTCCCAACATTTTATGAGCGTTAAAGCTAAAGCTGTCACTATGCTCAATTCCTTTAACTAGTGATTTGTACTTTTTACTGAAGATTACCCCACCACAATATGCCCCATCTACATGAAGCCAAAGTTGATGTTTTTTACATATTTTGTGAATGGCTTCAATATTGTCAAAAGCACCAAGTACAGTTGTTCCAGCAGTAGCGTTAACAAAGAATGGGATATATCCTTGGTCTTTATCATATTCAATAGCTTCATTTAGGAGTTGAATATTCATTTCTCCCTTTTGATTTGTTTTTACAAATCGTACCTGATCTCTTCCAATTCCTGCAAATGCTGCATTTTTTGGTATAGAATAGTGTGATTCTTTTGAGGTGTAAAGCGTCATTTTATGGCTGACTCCAATATTGGGTGTACTTTTTACAGTTGAGTCTCGAGCCATAACTAGTGCCATAAAATTACTCATACTACCTCCAGGGGCAATGGTTCCGTTGGCGGTTTTTGGGTAGTCAATGAGTTTACATACTTTGTTTAAGATTACTTTTTCGATACCAGCTTGAGGACCAGCTACCTTATAGGTATACATACTATTATTTAGGATTACCGCAAGTAAATCGCCAAGTATGGCCTTGGGTTGTCTACCTCCGTAGAGTTGATTAAAAAAGAGTTTGGATGCTGTCTTTGGAGTATGAAGAGCGACAGTTTCTATTAATTTTTCCCAATCTTGATCATTAATCCCTTCATCATTAAATTCTAAATTCAGTTGTTCAATGACATCGTGATTTTCAATGGGTTTTGAAACAGGATTAAATTCCTCATTGTGTATCAGTTTTTTGACTAACTGATTGAAAAAGTGCAACTCTTTTTTCATGTGTGCGGTAATAACATTAAAAAATCTGGCTAAACCAAGTTTTAGTATATCTAATCTCGTCACATTTGTTTTCTTTAAAATACTTCTAATTAGTGAAAAAATATTAAATTTGAGGCTTAAAGAATGGGTCAACATAAAGGAGCAATTATAAAGATATCATCGCTTGATGACCTCGTTTCTGCTCTTAAATCGGGTCTTTATCAAGAAGCACTCAGCCAGTCTTATGATTTAAAAATTACCGAGGCTGAAATTAAATCCTATATTACTTGGAATTCAAATAGATATACCAGAAACTGTATTGCTAGAGATGAGCGTTTTGAACTTATACTTTTATGTTGGGAAAAAGGTCAAAAAACAGCAATACATTGTCACAATGAACAAGAGTGTTGGGTAAAGGTTATTCGAGGTGATTTTGAGGAGTGTTTATATGAGTTTGATGAAGAGATGAATCTGATGAATTACATCAAAACAGACCATGTATTACAAAATCAGGTAACCACCATTAATGATTCATGTACCTATCATAGTCTCGAAAATACGTATCATGGAAGAAGCTTGAGTTTACACTTGTATATGAAACCAATATATGAGTGTACTGTATTTGATCAAGAGACTAACCAAATTGAAACCAAATCGTTATTTTACGATACGTTCGAAGGGAAGTCCGTTTAGTAATTGTTTTCTTTTTACATTCAAAGTATGGATAAAATGGGTATTTCAAGTTTTATCTTTTATAAGGTTACCCAGTGGGGTTTCAATAAATTTGTAATTTGTATTGAACACCAATATTATTAGAGACAAATAGATGGATAAGAAAATTTCACTAAAACCTGCTGTAGATGAACAAGGACATTCAGCTAGTCCTCAATTATCCCCTAATGTTAAAAATTATTTAATAGATATTGATGGGACCATCACTGATGATGTTCCCAATGAAGATCCTGAGCGGATGAAACATGTTCTACCATACGAAGGTTCTGTAGAGACACTCAATAAGTGGTATGATGATGGTCATATTATTACATTTTTTACGTCAAGAACAGAAGAAGTAAGAAAGATAACAGAGGATTGGTTAGACCAACATGGTTATAAATATCATGGATTGTTGATGAATAAACCAAGAGGGGGAAATTACCATTGGGTAGATAATCACATTGTAAAAGGAACTCGATATCAAGGTGTTTGGGCCGATTTAATCGAAGTAGAGAAAAAAATTCAGGTTTTCCCTACTTAAAGTAGTTAATCTTTCAATCAAAAATTGAGCATTATTGTTTACATATAACTAAACAATATGAATAGCGTCAAACAAGTTGAATACAGTTTAGCTGATCTCAGATATCGTCTTCAAAATCACCCTTTATATCAAAATTTAAAGGATATTAGGGATGTAGAAATTTTCATGAAAAATCACGTTTATGCTGTATGGGATTTTATGTCTTTATTAAAAGGATTACAGATGTGTTTGACTTCTGTGAAAGTACCCTGGTTACCAACAGAAAATTCAAAATTAGCTCGTTTTATCAATGAAATTGTTGTTGCTGAAGAAAGCGATGTTAATGAAGAAGGAGAGCCTCAAAGTCATTTTCAGATGTACATAGATGCTATGAGGCAAATAGGAGCAGGCACCGATCAGATTGAACGATTAATTAAATTGATTAGGCAAGGTCATGGGGTTTCTGATGGGTTAGATAATATCTCAATTAATTCAAAAGTAGCAGCATTTGTTAGGCATACTTTTTCTATAATTAATTCGCAACAACCTCATCTTATTGCCTCTGCTTTTACCTTTGGTCGTGAGGATGTGATTCCTGATATGTTTATTGAAATTCTAGATCAATCTGATTGGGAAAACACCAAGTACAACAAGCTTAGATATTACTTAAAACGTCATATCGAATTAGATGGTGATGACCATGGGCCACTATCATTAATGATGATTGAAGAATTGTGCGGTAACGATAATCAAAAGTGGACAGAAGTCCAAAAAGTTGCTCAAGAATCTTTGCAACACAGAATTAATCTTTGGGATGCAATTAATCAGAAACTTGAAGAGCGAAAACGAACAACAGAACTAGTATAGTTTTCCATAATTGTTAGGGTTATTTAAAGTAGGAGTTTATTTACTCTCTTAATCTTATCATTCCAAAACTACTTACAAATGCTCCAACAGCATATAACATAATAATAGGCATCGGCGGTCCCCCTTGATCGTTAGCAATTCCGTGTGCGATATTTGTCAGAATCAAAGCAGTCATTATTAAATAACCGAATAGTACCCTTTTGATATCGGTAATATTACTTAATCGCCTACAGTTGAGTAAAATAACACCAATTCCTATGCTGTGAACAATAATGACTCGTGTTTGACCAATGATTAAATCTTTAGTATCTGAGGGAATATCAGAACTTATCCAAGTTTTGATTGCTTCATCAAAGTTTGGAATCATGCCAATCAATGAAATCCCAATAAGTATATGTACAGTTCCAATTATTGTAAAGATTGTTCGTGACTTCATACTTAAGCTTGTTTTGGTTTAATGCAATGATACATAAATTAGATTGTTTAATTTTATAATGTATTTGCTAATTGGTTAATATCGATGTTTTCAAGATGCTTTAAATCAGTTGGATAGATTAAGCTTTTAATCATAGCTTGACCGAATCGAGTTGTGGTAGTTATGTTTTTATTTTTCTTCATCCATGGGAAAAAAGGTTTGAGTAAAACATAACCAATGTTGTACCAGCCTGTACTTGAACGAATGCCTTTTTCAGGAATAATTGCTCCGGGTCTAAACATGTAGGCGTCCTTAAATCCTTTGTTGAGGATGTAATTTTCAGTTTTACCCTTTACTCTAGCCCACATTGTTTTTCCTTTTTCAGTACTATCTGTATATGAACCTGATACATAATTGAATGTCAAATCTTTATTTAATTCATGTAAGATGTCAACTAATTGTTTTGTCAAATCGAAAGTAATTGCAGTGAATTCTTCTTCGCTTTTACCGATTGATGAAATTCCCATGCAATGAAAACACGCATCATACCCTTTTAATTCAACTTTGATTGTATGCATCTGAGAAAAATCTGCGATTAAAATTTCATTTACTTTTTGGTGGTTAAAATCAAGCGTTGACCGATTGATAAGAAGAATTTTTTTGATAGACGGATGTTCGATGCATTCTAATAAAACACTTTTACCCACCATCCCAGTTGATCCAGTAATTATGATGTTAAATTGTCGCATGAAATGGTTTTTTTAAATCGTTAGATTTTATTGAATATTATGATGAATACTCAACTGAAGTTGATTCTTTTCAACAGCATTGGTCGTTTGTGTCATCACGCCGAGTTGAACTTTGAGTTGTTTTTGAATGTAAAAACCCAATGCTGCATATAGTCTGTTTCGGTCAAATAGTTCTACTTTTTTGTTATTACCTATGTTTCGTTCACCATTAACAAAAAACTCATTATATAGTGCTAGGTATAAGGTATTTTTATCCATTGTTTTTTGGTTTATTGGAATGTTCAAGAACAAGTTGTAGCGATAACGCGTTCTGAAATCTTGACCCTCAACAAATCGTTGTTCGTAGCGAAAACGATGGTTTGTGAAGAAACGTTCACCAAATTTTACAGGATATAAAGCTTCTTGATAAATTCTACTCTCTTGCGTGGTTGATTCGTTATTTCCGTATGTTCCAGTGGTAATATGGCCGTATCCCAATGTAAACTTGATATTAGCGTTTTGAGGTTTGTATGTTATTCCACTACGAAGTAGTAATTGTTCTAAGTCGCCCATTAAATTAAAATTTCGGTATTGGATATCACCTTGAACTCCCCAAGGACCTTTTTTAATCGTGGTATTGTAAAAATACATGTACCATGCCCCAAGTTTATCTTCATTAATTTGAGCTCTTCCTTTTGGTGCTAGTCCGATAATTAATAATAGACTAATAATTAAATTCTTTTTCACAATGATTGAGTTTGATATAATTGTGCTAATTTAATACTTCTGTTGAATTATGTCCAACTAGAAAGTTGGAATCAATCACTCTGTACAATCCTCTAGCTTGTAACCTAGACGATAGATTACCTCATCATACTCACTACCCATATGCAGGTTCTTGTGTTCAATCGTTAATACATTTCCGTCGCATTTGTAGGTAGCTAGACCACCAAGTTTAGACACTCCGCCAGGACAGATGTTGATAGATGATGGTAAGCAAAGCATTAATATGGAAGACGAAGGATGAAAGACTGCAAATTCTATTAAAACTCAAGCGGCAAGACTGGATTTTACTGATATGCGTGGTCCAAAAATTGCGGTAGGGATTACCCAAAAAGGGAAACTGATGGTACTGATGGTCAATGGACGGATACGTGAATCTGTTGGAGCCACTCACCTTGATATGGCACAAATTATGGAACAGTATGGTATGTCCAAAGCCATGGGTTTTGATCCTGGAGGGAGTAGCACTTTGGTTATAGATGGTAGTGTGATGAATATTTCCCCATACAACAAGAAATATGAGGAAGACATTTATTCGTTATCGCCCGAGTCTCGTTTTGTTGCCAATGCAATTATGGGGTATTTGAATTAGTTACTCGCCGATGAGGAATGTTCTGACTGCTGTATTAGCTTAAATAGTTTCATAATAATTAAATAATATTTGAGTATAATTGTTTAAAATTAAATCGAAAAGATATGAAAAATATGCTTGTAGTTGCAAAACTAAGCGAAGGAAGCTTTGAGAAATTCATGAGTTTCATGAAATCTGAAGAGGGGATAAATGAAAGAAGAAAAGTTGCAGATTTAACTAAAACTCTAGGTACAGTATCTCCTGATAAGAGTGCAGTTATGTTTAAGATTTCTGTTCACGATGAAAATGCACTCAACTCTTTCTTAGATGGATCAAATCCAGTCTCAAAACCTATTTGGGATGAGGTTTTGGAAAGTTATGAGATTTTTGAGATAAATAAAGTGTCATAGATAGACCAAAGATATAAGGGTTCTTTTCTCAAGTTAGAAACCCAAAAAGAAAATTGGTGAAGGGTGTCGAACTACTTCAATTCTTTATCATTATCTAACACAGTAATTTAGTCACCTAAAAAAAACTTAGCAGAAACATTTTTTGGTGGACTCCAAGCTGGTCCGTGGTGCTGAAAAGTTTGACTGCTTAATAATCACTTTATTTTAATTGCTTTATAAACAGCATTTGAGAATGAAAAAAATCGTTTTTATTTTATTTCTAGTCTTTATTGACTATTCATTACAAGCTCAATTAGATAGCATAATTGATCAAGGA
>JAKMFK010000046.1 GCA_022425465.1 Bacteroidia bacterium
CAACATTTTTAATATTCTGATAAATCGTATTGTCTTTTTTGGCATGAAGATTTAAAAATACTCCACCTTCACAAAGCATATTCAAGATCTCAAATCCTACCTCAAGAGAAGCTTCTTGACCTCTCAACGAAACACCCAAATCTGCAGCTAATGGAGATGAATCAAATCCAGATACATGAATAGATTTTGGAGATGCATTGGTGTCAGCTATTACTCCATAAGGTCTTTGTGTTAGGAATGGCCACAATCCTGATTCCAAAAGAATTGACTTGATTTCATCCACACTTTTCGATGAATAGCCTTTCGTGTCAAACTCTTTGTATTTGTATTCAGATGAGTCCGCCAATATTTTGACAGCAGTTATTGCTCTTCTCTCACCTCGAACTATTTCAGCTATTTCTCCACTCACTGAAGAAGTAAAACATATCTTATCATTTTTCTTATCAGTAAATAAACAATCACCAACCCTGACCTCTTCTCCTTGCTTTATTCTTAATTTCGGAACTAGACCTTTAAAATCAGTTGGTTTCAGTGCAAAAGTTGTCGATGAAGAAATGGCATGAATGTGGGTTGAAGGTTTACCTTCTAATGGGATATCCATTCCTCGTTTAATTTTTACGTTTTTACCCATGGAAATTTATACAAATTTTGATGCAAATGTATTCTTTTGAGGAAAGAAAAAATACCTTAAAAGGAAAAAATTATACCTTCTTTTTAAAAGGCCTTTAT
This sequence comes from Bacteroidia bacterium, assembly GCA_022425465.1. GTDB lineage: Bacteria > Bacteroidota > Bacteroidia > NS11-12g > UBA9320 > UBA9320. The sequence continues at coordinate 730 of JAKMFK010000046.1, forward strand.
CTCCTAACAATCAGGTGGGGTTTACTAGATTTTTTTTATTCACAAATAACAAAAATTTGTCTAATGATTTAAGTCTAGGTTTTAGTTTTAGATACTCCAAAAAATAAGTAAGCCATAGCTAACAAAATAACACCACTCAAAAACAAAAAAACATGAGTAAAATTTGAAAATACATTGTCATAAATATAGGCACTTGAAAATGCTCCAATTGTAATACCTGCCTCTAGCGATATAAATAAGGTAGCAATTGATCTTCCAACATTTTTTCCTTTGGCAACATCAACTACCCAAGCAAAAATAGAAGGAGAATTTATACCTGAAGCAAGTCCACAAATCACCGCACCAACATAAAAAAAATCCACTTGCCGTATCATCAAAAGTATACATCCAACTAAATACAATGATGTTCCAATTTTACAACTTAATAATCGCCCGTACTTGTCTGAAAACTTAGCTGTAAAAAGCCTTACTAATACCGTAGAAATCGTCATTATAGAAACAAACAATCCCTTATTATTTACACCTAAACCAACCGAATAGTCTGGTATTAACGTAATAATCGTACCAAAAACCATTACACTCATCAACATCACAATAGCAGGATCTTTTGCTCTATTGTCCCAAAAATCAGAAAGTTTTATACGAAAAGAATTAAAAGATAATCGTTGAGGGTTAGGGAGTGTCTCTTTCATCCAAAGAATAATTGAAATCGAAAAAATCGAAATAAAGCCAGATAGCAAGAATAAATTATTGACTCCTATGTAAGAAACAATGCTGGTACTCAAGGCATTGCCAGACATCAAACCTACATTATTCATAACACCAACAAGCCCCATTGCCTCTCCACGCCTGTCTGAAGGTACAATATCTGCTATGTATGTAACTGTACCGGTTGGCATAAAACCTGTGCTCATTCCATGTATGAATCGAAGAAAAAGGAAGCCAAAAACACTACTAAATAATGGATACAAGAAAGAAACAATCACACAAACCAAACCCCCAAAAATCATAACTGGTCTTCTGCCAATCAAATCAGCTAATTTACCACTAATTGGGCGAGACAATCCCGCTGAAATTGTAAAAAAACCAATTGTAAACCCTTTGTAATCTCCCCCACCTAAAGATGTAATATAATCCGGTAATTCAGGGATGATTATCGTAAAGCTAAAAAAGAATAATAGCGTACTCAAACATAAAAGCCAAAACTGTAAAGTGTATCGCTTAAGCATCATTTTGAGAAAATAAAAAGGAGTGCAAAGCACCCCTTAAAATTTCTTACTTATTTCTGTCTATTCTCTATAAACTCTTCTAGTTCAGGGACTTTATCAAATGACTTACCATTCCAGTAACCTAATAGTTCCACTTTTTGAGGAGATCTTGCAATTAATTGTTTTATCTCAGGAATCGTATCCTTACTAATTAAAACATTAGTCGTTTGGTAGTTCATAGAATTAGTCACTTTCACATTCACATAATATGCAGGTCTTTTTGTAACCGGTTTAGTGGGCGGTCTGCCCATTTTTCTTTTCTCTTCTGGCTTTTCTTTGCTCTTTTTTCCCATGGTTATTTGATTACTTTACAGGGCTTTTCTTAATAAATACGTAACTTAATGAACGACAAAAATTAGCGTCCATAAACAAAACGCTACAAACATATCAAAGTTTGCCAATAATTATAAGATTATATAAGAATATGAAAATAAAAAGGTAATCAATCATTATGATACCCTTCTCCTTTTAGTATTGTAAAGGATCTATACAATTGCTCTAAGAAAATAGTTCTGACCATATGATGAGGGAAAGTTAATGAAGACAAACTCCAGATCATATTAGCTTTTTGATACACTTTATCTGAGAATCCAAATGCACCACCAATTACAAATACAATGCTCGAATCACGAATTAAACGTTCATTTATTTGACCTGCAAAATCCCTACTCGAATACTGTTTGCCTTTTTCATCTAAGAGAATTACAAAATCTTGATAATTGATATTTCTTAAGATCTGGTCCTCTTCCATATTTAAACAAACATCTTTTTGATCCGACTTTTTAGAAGAAGAAACCGAAGTATAATTTAACTTACAATACTTATTTAATCGTTTTAGATATTCCTTTTCACTTTGCTCAAAAAAAGGTTTTTTAGTTTTTCCGACAACGATAAGCTTGAGTCCCATCTATGGAATATTTAAATCAATTTCCTCATTGTTTTTATCGAAAAAGTTGTAAGCTAACATCCCATACTTGATGTCTGATTTGATATTAACCCACTTTTTATACTTGAAATACCACTTCATACGCATCGAAGGAACACCTTTTAATAAGTATGCAGCCAGATATGGATTGGTAACTATTGTAATTTGCTTATATGGAGCTGTAGCGAATAAATGATCTAAATGCTTTTCGATATTATCAACAATCATAACACTTGAAACAATGGATCCCGTGCCTGCACATGTAGGGCATTTTTCAGCTGTTTTAATTGACATTTCTGGCCTCACACGTTGCCTTGTAATCTGAATTAAACCAAACTTACTCATCGGTAAAATGGTATGCTTGGCTTTATCATCTGCCATTGCATCTCGAAGGGTATTAAACAACTGTCTTTTAAAATTTGGAGTTCTTAAATCGATGAAATCGATTACAACAATTCCTCCCATATCTCTTAGACGTAGTTGACGTGCTATTTCTTTGGCTGCATCTAAGTTTGTTGCTAGAGCATTTTCCTCTTGATTGGAGGAACGTGCTTGTTTACTTCCACTATTGACATCGATGGAATGCAATGCTTCTGTATGCTCAATAATTAAATAGGATCCACCTGGACATGATACAGTTTTACCAAATGAACTTTGTATCTGTTTATCAATGCCGTAGCTACTAAAAATATTTTCCTTACTCGAGTAGTACTTGAGCACTTTAACCAATTTTTTATCAATGCTTGTTAAATGAGATTTCATATCCTCGTAAAGCATTTTTTGGTTCACAGTGATGTTGGCAAAGTCATAGCTAAGAAGATCTCTAAGTATTGTAAAACTCTTTTGTGCTTCACCGTGAACACGATCACGTGGCTTAGCCAATGGTAGTTTTAGAAAAATATCATTCCATTTTTTTTGTAATTCAAGGATATCTTGATGTAAATCTTGACCCCCTTTTTGTTCAGCTGCAGTCCGGCATATAAGTCCTAACTTGGGTGTTTTTAAACTATTCCCTAAATTTTTTAGTCTCTTTCGTTCATCAAAAGTGCTCACCTTTTTCGAGACATTGACTGTGTCATAAAAAGGCACTAGAATAAAATAGCGTCCAGCAATGGAAATCTCTGTAGTTAATCTCGGACCTTTGGAGGAGATTGGCTCTTTAGCAATCTGGACAAGAATTTGTTGATTTCGCTTTAAAATCTGATTGATTTTACCCGTTTTTAAAGTTTCAGGCTCCAAATCAAACTGTGATAAATCACCATCTGTTCGTTTACCATCCATCGTATCCTTAGTTATTTTTAACCAAGATTTGATGTATGGTCCTAAATCATGGTAGTGTAAAAAAGCATCTTTCTCATGACCAACGTCCACAAAAGCGGCGTTAAGACCAGGCATTATCTTTTTTACAGTACCTAAATAAATTTCACCAACTAGAAAATTTTCGGAATCCGACTTCTCTTGGTGTAATTCAACAAGTTTCTTATCCTTAAGAAGAGCTATTCTTTCTCCTTCACGCCCTACATCTATTATCA
>JAKMFK010000050.1 GCA_022425465.1 Bacteroidia bacterium
TTCACTTTAAAGTTATAAAATTTAAAATAAATACGGATCTCAACTCCTTGATTATTTTTGTTAAATCAACTTATGAAGAAAATTGCTAATTACATAAATGGCAAACTAGTAGAGCCCATATCCAAAAACTATATTGATAATTATAATCCTGCTACTGGTGACGTGTACTCACTAATTCCAAACTCAAATGACGAGGACGTGAATGAGGCAATAAAAAGTGCAAGAGCAGCATTCTCCTCATGGTCAAAACTCAAAAATAGTGAACGCTCAAACTGGCTTGAAAAAATATCCAATGAAATTCACAATCGAATAGATGAACTTGCATTAGCTGAATCCATTGATAACGGAAAACCATTGAAGCTAGCAAAATCAGTAGATATACCAAGAGCACGAGATAACTTTAAATTTTACGCTACTGCTATCCAACATTATGCCTCCGAAAGCCATCACACATCAGAAGGTATGATTAACTTTACGCTTAGAAAACCAGTGGGTGTAGCAGCTTGTATATCACCCTGGAATCTTCCATTATACCTTTTTTCTTGGAAAATCGCTCCTGCACTGGCTGCAGGAAATACAGTTGTGGCAAAACCATCAGAGATCACTCCCATGACAGCCTACCTACTCTCAGAAATATGCCAAGAAATTGGACTACCTGCGGGAGTATTGAATATTGTTCATGGACTAGGAAGCAGTACCGGAAATTCAATCATATCAAGTGACAAAATTGATTTGGTTTCATTTACTGGTGGAACTTCTACTGGTGCTCACATTGCTTCAATCGTAGCACCAAAATTCAAAAAAATGAGCTTGGAATTAGGAGGTAAAAACCCCAACATCATTTTTGATGATTGTGATTTTGATGCCGCAATCCGAACATCACTCAATAGCTCATTTGCCAATCAAGGACAAATCTGCTTATGTGGATCTCGGATACTTGTGCAAAGAGGCATCTATGAAAAGTTTAAAAACGAGTTTGTCAGTCGAACAGATCAGATGATTGTTGGGGACCCCATGGATGAAAAATCTCGTCTTGGAGCCATTGTCAGTAAGTCCCACTACGAAAAAATCCTAAGCTACATTGAGCTTGCAAAAGAAGAAGGAGGTTCGATACTGACGGGTGGTGTCCCTGTCAAACTTGATGGGGATTTAAGTATGGGATGGTATATCCGACCAACTATTATAGAGGGACTGGATCAACGATGCAGAACAAATCAAGAGGAGATTTTTGGGCCAGTGGTAACTATTCAACCATTTGACACCGAAGAAGAAGTCATCGAACTGGCTAATAGCAATGACTACGGTCTTGCTGCAACCATTTGGACATCAAACTTAAGTAAGGCTCATCGCTGTTCTGAACAAATCAAAAGTGGAATTATCTGGGTAAACTGCTGGTTACAGCGTGATTTAAGAACTCCATTCGGTGGAATGAAAAACAGTGGTGTTGGTAGAGAAGGGGGTTGGGAAGCACTCCGATTCTTCACAGAACCCAAAAACGTTTGTATTAAGTACTGAACTAAAACAAAAAAAGGGCAACATATAGTTGCCCTCTCAAATTATTATAGTAGTACTTAAATTATTTCAATATGAAACCTACTCTAAACCCTGTATTAAACATAAAGTCTGCATATCCTGAAGTTGAACTCTCTGGAGTAGTTGATTTTGTACCGTTAATAGTAGTGGTTCCTTCATCTACTTTATTTGAAAGCCATCCCCATCCAAACTCAGTACCCATGTAAAAAGACTCAGTAATCCAATAATCTGCTCCAAGTCCTAATGCAAGGCCAAGACTAGAACCTCCATTTTCAACTTCAGCATTGAAGCCAGCATTGTATCCAGTTCCATCGTAATCAGTCCAAGTTTCAGTACTAGAATTAGAACCAAACTGCAATGAAGCAGAAGCAAATGGAGAAAATTTATCATTTCCACCCCAATGTTTCTCTGCTCCAACTCTCATAGTAAAACTTGATGTAGAAGTTTCTTGCGTTCCAGTGTTTGTACCATCACTAAAATTGTTTTCTGCACTTTGGCCTCTAGGAGCTAAATCCACTCTTAAAGCCAAATCATCTGCAAGAAAATATCTAAATCTTAGTGCTGGTAGTGAGAACTCATTATTCCACTCATTAAGACTAAAATTTGCTTCAGTAAGTAAATTACCCTCTGAAGGCTTTTGAGCAAATGATGTAAATCCAAATGCTACTGCGGCTAATAATAAAATTGTTTTTTTCATCTTTTATAATTTTTAATTTAGTTAAACTGCTGCAATATGAATTATTTTTCATGGATTACATTGACAGTAATCCCCATTGTATCCACATGATAATCAGTAGTGTACAAAAAGTGTGACAAAAAATAAATAGAAATCCAAAAAAAAAGTGGACCAAAATTGGCCCACTTTAATGTGATTTTATAATGTGAAATAGATTAGTAATCGTCCTCCACAAAACCGGTTCTACGATGACCAGCCATTTCATATTCAGTGCCAGGATCATCACTAAAAACAGCCTTAATATAGATACTATCTGTAACTACACCCGTCTTAGATCGGCCTGCATCAGCAATAATTTTACCTTCTAATACGTCCATGGTGTGGTATCCCTCAAACGTTTCGGTAATAGAGTCGTAGGGTTCGGCTAAATCCGTTGTGTCATAAGTATAAATTGGAGCCATAATATTGTCTCCCATTCCAGCAAATGAGTTAGACCCTGGAGATGCGGGTATTTTAGCCTTAACAGGCCAAATGTGCTCTAGGTCATCTACCCAAATCTCAGAACCATCTGCAGCTGCAGTGTTATAGGTTGAAATTTTTTCATGTCCAAGAACTACGCTCCCATCCACAAAAGTTTGCGTATACCATTCCCCCGAAAGACTGCTTCCAGGAATTAATTCAGTTTCATATTCCTCTTGACAAGCAGCTAATGCTAGACCAAAAGTTAGTATTAATGTAATTTTATTTAATTTCATGATATTTCTTCTTTAATAATTAAATTTCTACTTGTGTTAAGGTAACTTCAAAAGTGTAACCGATATCCCATACAGCTGTCATTGTGATGGTCTTTGCTCCAGCATCAACTGCCATATTAGTGATATTAATAGCCCAAGGCCAACCAGCATAGGTAACACTTGTAGGTGAAAAAGTGAAATCATTCGTACCAATATCATTGGCTTCGATTACAGCAGGAGCATTAAATGTCTTTCCGTAACCTACACCATTTTCATAATAGCTACCAATAGCACATGACATCCCGTATGTTCCGTCATCATTCTTGTATACAATAACATATCCTACGTCTGTGAATCTTAGATCCCCATTTCGGATAATTGTTGATTTATAAAGCCCTGAAATATTATCTACTAAATTTCCAGTTTCAACAACATATACTGTTCTACCAGATGTACCATCATATCCGTCTTTATTTGTTGCAGTATAAACTACATCATAACGGTCTGGTTTGTCTACATTTACAGCAGCATTGCCACGATAAACTCCAGATCCAGATGTTACCACTGGTATTTCTGCTCCATCTTCTGTAGCTGTAACCCCAGGCTCTTCGTACGCGGTTCCCATAGGAATGAACATTGGGTTAGCTCCATCAACAGTAATAATGGGATAGTTCGTTACTGATGATAATCCACCTGTTGTTGTTTCTTTCTCACAAGATGAGAAGATGAAAGCAACCAATGCTAGTGTTATTATTTTTATATTTTTCATGATTTTTTAATAGTTATTAATTTTACTTTTTATCCCACCAAACTTTGGTATAAATATTTGATACTTGAGTTACCCCAGAGCTATTTCTCTGAATTTCTACATCTGGCAAGAATAATCTTTTAGGAGTTTTCCCTTCAGGTAATACCGATGCAAACGAAGTGGTGAGTTCTCCAACTGCACCCTCTGTTCCTTTTGGAGCAGAGCTTAAAGGAGGGTAGTGCGTTCTGTTCATTTCAAAGAACCCTTCTAGGTTATTAACATTAGCCATAGCTAACCACTTTTGCATCATTATCTGACCGATATCTGTCTCTACATCACCTGTAGCAGCATATTCATATGCACCGCCAGCCTGATAAACTGAATCTGCACCTGCTATTCCATGAAGAAGTAATGAATTGGCAATACCAGACTCATACGCTGCTTGAGCATTTGCTCCTGCATTATATCTTACTTCAGCTTCTGCAATTAAAAAATCTCGCTCAGTAAGTGTCATTAAAAACACCGGTGTAGTTGCAGAGATATTGGGTTCAGATAAGTCTGTTCCCTTCACATCTAAATTATCGTAATCTCCTTGTGGATGTCCTTTTTGACCTCCAGCAGATGATTCATTATAAATTGCACCTAGTCGAGGATCCTCGTTCGCTTCTAGATATCCAAACAAGGTATTTGAAGCACGTTGGTTAACTCCAGAAAGGAAATCATATTGAACATCATAAAATGGATTTCTTTTACCAGACTCGTCACCAAATTGAGTGATTGCCGCATCAGCCGTAATAAAATTCCCAGCTGTAAGTAAATCTTGAACAGCAGTAGGATTAGCCATAGAAGTATACGACATTCTCATATACATTTTAAGCTTCAAGGTGTTACCAAAACTTAACCACTGATCTAAATCACCACCATAAATTAAATCTCTATCTCCTGGTTCCATGCCTGCATCATCGGCATCTAGATAACGATTCATTGCTTCGTCTATTCGCTCTAAAAGAACAGGATAGATATCTGCACCATTATCAAATTTAGGATTTAGTGTCCCATCTGACACACCTTTAAGTGCATCAAAGAAAGGGATATCATCATAGAGGTCAGCAAGCATCTGGAAAGTATATGCTTGCAATAAAGTGGCTATCAAATAATACCCATGATCGCCAGATGCAGTAGATTTAGTTCTGATTATTTCCAAATCATTCAATCCACCAGCGTAGGCCTCTGACCATTCTCGATCAAAAAAGTCGGTAGTCAAATTGTAAGCTTCCATTTTTTTATACTGACTTGCCGTTGGGCTTTGAGTATAATACTGAGACCAAAACCCTCCCAAGTTAAAATAGGAATTACCCATTGTGATTGCAACAGATGTTTGTGCTGCTGGAAGAATGAAGTCTGCCGTTACATCTTGGGGATTATTTGGATCTGTATTTACGTCCAGGTATTTCTCGCAACCAAATAATGTCATTGCGAAAACCCCAATTAATATATAATTACTTATTTTTTTCATTTTTCTATTTATTAAAAGTTAAACTTAAGTGAGAAACCAAATGAACGTGCAGTAGGGTTTGCAACAAACTCACCAAACTCAGCTTGATTACCGTTACCAAATGTGGTTACCTCAGGATCTATAAACTGATTCTCTACAGGAGTCCACAATAACAGGTTTCTTCCAATTATACTAACAGAAGCTCCAGCAAATGGCATACTTTCTAGCATAGAGCTAGGTAATCTATAAGTAAGATTAACCTCTCTCAATTTTGTATACGATTTATCAAATACAAATTGTCTATCTCTTGCATCAGCAGTATGGTATTCATGCATTACCCCAGGAGCAACTGGTGTTGTATTTTCAACATATACTGGATCTCCATTTTCGTCTACCCCATCCTCTATCACAGAATTTGGGACAATGAATGGTTTTCTATCATTGTAGGTAGTGGTAACAGCATGACCTGTCCAACTTAACATACTCTTCGTATTAGAATACATTAATCCACCTTTTCTGATATCTACTAAAATTCCTAAACTGAATTGCTTGTAGCTAAACGAGTTTTTAAGACCTATAATGTAATCACGTTGTGAATTACCGTAAATCTCTTTCTCATCACCTACAACAGGAACTCCACTTTCGTCAACAACTACTTTACCATCTGGAGAGTACTTGTATGTATTTCCTTCAAAAACACCAATTGGCATTCCTTGCATAGCATAATATGCAGTAGTAGAAAGTCCACCTAACGCAACTCTATCTAATGCGTCATCTAAGTCAAGTACCTCATTTCTGTTTCGAGTATAGTTACCTGATATTGCCCAATTGAATCCGTTATCATTTCTAAATACTTTGTATGAAAGAGCAAGCTCGATACCTTTATTCTCAACAGTTGCAGCATTTGCATAAAAATTACTACTACCACTACCTGGTGAAACCGGCACTTGCAATATCTGACCTTCAGTCACACGATCGTAGTAAGTAAACTCAAGGCCTACTCTGTTATCGAAGAACATAAGATCTGTTCCAATCTCTAACTCTTTAGTAATCTCTGGCTGTAAATCAGGATTCTTAATTCTATTACCCGCAGTAAAGGCATTTGTACCAGTAGCTAAAGGATAAGAAAAACTTCTGAATGGCATGGAGTGACTAGCCTGAGTATAAATAGAATTGATTACATAGATAGGTGCATCATTACCCGACGAACCATAACCTACTCTAAATTTACCCATACCCATCCAAGAAGGAAGACCTGAGACAACATCTGTAAACACAAAACTTAAGTTGGCCGCAGGATAAAAGAATGAATTGTTTTCCTGTGGTAGGGTTGAAGACCAGTCATTTCTAGCACTAACATTTAAATATAAATAGTCTTTGTATGAAGCAGAAGCCACACCATAGAGACCAAAGAGTCTTCTCATATTATCATTACGATCAACAGATGGAGTACTTGGACTGTTAGATAAATTATAGAATCCAGCAATATCAAGTGCCGAAACAGATGAGAATAAACTAGTAGAACTTCTCTCATTAAAATTAAGTCCTCCAATCAAATCGATATTGATCAATTTATTTACATCTTTATTCCATAATAATTTAAAGTCATGATTAAACTGCTGATTACCGATCGTTTGTTCTGACACAAAACCATCATTTTTAACATCTTCATTTTGACCAACAGGTTTTGCAATTGCTTCATATCTGCTGATATCATGATTTTCAATATCATAACCAAAAGAGTATACTCCTTTAAGGTCTCCCATAATGTCCATCTTGGCAGTTAAGCCTCCAAAGAATTTATTTGAAGAGAAATCATTTTTATTTTCGTTCAATGCCCAGTATGGGTTTGTTACACCATAAGGAGTAAAATAATCATTGATATTATAAAACTTGTCTTTGTAATTAGCCATATCAATAACACTCATGTTTCTAGGAATATCAAGAATATTTCTGTACACCGAGTTTTCTTGTTGCCCAGAGGGAACAAATTGGCTATTCGTCATTGCTAAATTGATAGATCCATCAACGGTTAGTTTCCCAAAGTTTTGACTTCCTCTAAATGCAACTGTATTCCTTGTATACTGATCTGCATCTGTAGGAATGATTCCATCTTGAGAGACATTTGAATATGAAGCATAGAAACTATTGTTCTCCCCTCCACCATTCACACCAACATGAGTTCTATAATTCGTTCCTAGTTCAAAAAAGTCCCTAACATTATCCTCCAATGGAGAATAAGGAGCAAGTAATTGAGAGTTATCTACTTCCTGACCGAAAACACGTTTCTTACCATCCATAATAGGACCCCAAGAACCGTTCTCATCTAACCAGTGGTTACCACTCCATCCTTGTCCATACGTATTTTGAAGATTAGGCAAACGAAGCGGAGTACTGTATGTTGCATCAAATCCAACATCTACTCCAATTGCTTTTTTGCCTTTACTAGATGTCGAACCTTTTTTGGTAGTTATCAAAACTACCCCGTTTGCAGCTCTTGATCCGTATAATGCAGATGCAGATGAACCCTTCAAAATTTGAATATTCTCAATGTCATCTGGGTTAACGGCATTTAATCCATTACCAAAATCAAAACCTCC
>JAKMFK010000058.1 GCA_022425465.1 Bacteroidia bacterium
CCAATTGCAGATAAAGACTCGATATATCATTCCATTAATACTGAGAACATGAGTATCGGAGCTGACTATACTTTTTATACCAATAATAAATTATACTTAAGTTTACCTTTTCAGGTTGGTATAGGAAACACACAGTATAAGTATTGGGAACTAGACCAAAATACATTGATTAGAAAAGATGAATTTCTGACTATTCCCATAGAAATTGGAACAAATGCATATGTTAAAATATTGCCCTTTGCTGCCGTTAAAGCAGGAGCAGGTTATCGATTTTCAATTGGACAAAAAGAAGTAATCCGGCTAACTTCTCCCTACTACAACTTGGGGCTTGCGTTGCTTATTGGAGAGGGTATTCAGTTTTTTAAAAATTTAAATTAATTAACCTTTAGAATCTAAGTCTGTTGGCTTAATTATCCCTTGTTCCTCTAGAAGATATTCAATCGTTTTAGGTAAATCCTTTGCTCCTATCTTTTTGAAACGAATGTTTTTATCTTTATCTAAAACAAATATTTGAGGAGTCGTTCGGATATTATATTTTTTCCGAAACTTATCTTCCCCAAACGCATTGGCTACGTTAATGAAATTAAATTTATCATTAGCTAGCCTCTTTTTCCAACCCTCCCAGTCACCTTGAGTATAAACTGCATATATCTCTATATTCTCATTCGTCAAACTATCATACATCTGACTAATTAAAGGCATTTCTTTTTTACAATGCCCACAATTTATGTCCCAAAATACCAAAACTGTAACTGGTTTTTTGATTTCAGCCATACGAATACGTTGCCTAAAAGTAGAATCTGGCATATACATATCAGGAGCGACCTTGTCACAAAGTGTTGCTTCCATTTTAGCACTCTCAACACACATCTTGGATACATATGCCGAATCTGCCCAAAAAGCTTTACCCGCACAATAATAATTTTTAGCAATATGCCACAAAGCTTTATCAAAGCACATAAACTTAGCACTTTCAAAATATCCAAGTAGAAAATGTATGGTGTATTTATATTGTTCTTTACTGCCAGCAGCCTCAATTTTATTGATTAAACCATCTCCTAACCATATGGCCGTATCAGCTATAGGCGGCATGTATGTGTCAAAGTAATACTTAAGCTTATTGTGAAAAACGGGCGATCGAACAAGACCATCTTCAGAAAAATCTACTTTATCCCAAAAGTGTTCCCTCATCCATAAGTATTTAAATTTTCGTTGTTCCTCTTCACTTTTGTCGCTAAAATCAGGTGACTTAACCTCAGTCATTGATTTATATAGTTTACCAATAAATAACTCGCTGCAATCTTGTGAAATTTTGTCTCTTTTTAGAGCTACACCCTTATTAATATCCTTAAGTTCTAATTCTAATTTCTTTTTAATTTTACCTTCTTCTAAACTATCTAATTCTCTACGAATTTTACCTGCTTTATTTCCCTCAACAATGGCAAAAATATTAAACTCAAAAAACAATTCATTTTCTTTTGAACCTTCAACAATCATTTTTTTGGGACTTAGTGTAGTGTCCGTATGAAAAAAATAATTGGTCTGATCTTCATTTTTAGAAATTAAAATTTCAAAATAATTTTTTTTAGGTAGGACAACCAGATACACGCCGTTTTGAAGACTTTCATCACCTCTGAAAGTAGCTACACCATTTACACATTCTGAAGTATCTCTCAAATATTGTTTATCCCCAAAGTGATTAGCCAAAAGAAGCTCATCCTCGCAATCTAATCCATCAATCTTAACAGAAATGTTATACTGACCAAAACTACTTGACCAGCAAATAATCCCAACTAATAATATTAAATACTTTACCATGTATTTTTTCAACGTTAATTTCGTGCAAATATAATAGTAGTATGACGCTAAATTGGTTTGTTTTATTGTCTACTGCTCACTAGACTATGCACAAGAATAATGCCTAAGAATAACGATTTTTTTAAACAAGTATATCAAGTCGTCCGATTGGTGCCTAAAGGAAGAGTAACAACTTACGGTGCAATTGGCAAATATTTAGGATCTGCCAAATCTGCAAGAATGGTAGGTTGGGCTATGAATAACGCTCATAGCCAAGCTCTAAAAGTACCTGCTCATAGAGTAGTTAATAGAATTGGAATCTTAACAGGTAAACACCATTTTTCTATCCAAAATACCATGATTGAACTCTTGGAGGAAGAAGGCATTATAATAAAAAACGATCAAGTTGTTGATTTCAAGAACCACTTTTGGGATCCATATGAGCACTTAAACTTATAACCCTAAATCTCCCATACCAGGTATATTGGGCATTATCTTGCTCATTTCTTCTTTAATCTTCGTGTCTGCCATGGTTTGTGCTTGGTCTATTGCCTCAAGAATCATATCCTGAACTTCCTCACGAGTTCTAATCTTAAAAATACTATCATTGATTTCTAAAGTGTGAAAACGTTTATCGCCAGTACACTGAATAGAAACCATCCCATTTTGTGATTTACCTTCAAAATCCAATTGAGACAAAGCTGCTTTCATTTGTATTGCTTTATCCTTTGCTTCTTTTAGCTTATAAAGACCAAACATATATAATGCAAATTTAACAATCCACACCTTTAATAATTACCTCTAGCTAGCTAGTATTTTTATCTTCGCATTAATATGCCAAAATCGTTATACTCTTTATTTTTTGTTTCTGTTCTTATTTTTTCCTGTCAAGATAGTCCAGATGAGGATCATTCTAATTACCACTCTATTAGCACATATATCCCTGTTAAACTAACAACAGATTTAGATGCATTAAGTCAAAATGAGAAGAACATGCTCCCTCACCTATTTGCAGCAGCAAATATCATGAATGATTTATTTTGGGTGCAAGCTTATGGAGATAAAAAATCATTATTAGCTTCCATTGCAAACCCTAAATTGAGAGAATTTGCTAAAATAAATTACGGGCCATGGGATCGATTAAATGATAATGCTCCATTTTTAGACAATGTTGAACTTAAGCCTTTAGGGTCTAATTTTTATCCCCCTGATATGACTAAAGAAGAGTTTGAAGAACTTGGGTTATTGGACGAGAAAGGACTTTACTCGATGGTTAGAAGAGATGAAGCTGGCAAACTATACACCATACCTTATCACGAGTTCTTTAGAGATCAATTGGAAGAAGCCTTTGGACATCTTTTGGAGGCAGCTGAAATTTGTGAAGATCCAGAACTTAAAAAGTATTTAAAACTTAAATCAAAAGCCTTACTAACTGATGATTATACTGAAAGTGATATAGCTTGGGTTAATATGAGGAATAATACACTTGATATTATAATTGGTCCAACAGAACATTATGAAGATGCATTGTACAATTACAGAACAGCCTATGAAGCATATATTCTTGTAAAAGATAAAGCGTGGAGCAAGAAATTAGAGAAATACATTGAATTGTTACCACAACTTCAAGCAGAGTTACCAGTAGCAGATGAATACAAACAAGAAACTCCAAATACAGATGCTGCTCAATTAAATGCTTATGATGTGATATTTTATGCTGGTGATTGTAATTCCGGGAGTAAAACTATTGCTGTAAACTTGCCCAATGATGAAGAAATTCAAATTAAATACGGAACTAGAAGAAGTCAATTAAAAAATGCCATGAAGGCTAAATTTGATCACATCCTGCTTCCTATATCAGATATTTTAATTGAAAAAAATCAAAGACAACACATCACGTTCAATGCTTTTTTTAGCAATACCATGTTCCATGAAGTTGCACACGGTTTAGGCATAAAAGAAACCATTAACGGAAAAGGCTCTGTTAGAGAAGCTCTTGGGGAAACATTTAGTGCGTTAG
>JAKMFK010000076.1 GCA_022425465.1 Bacteroidia bacterium
GACAAAGTATAACTATAAATTAAAACACAATGAATAGCATAGACGCACTTAAAGAACTACTTTATAAAATGGCGGATGATCAACTAATTATTGGTCATCGAAATAGCGAATGGACTGGATTGGGTCCAATCCTAGAAGAAGACATTGCATTTTCTAGTATGGCTCAAGATAAAATTGGACAAAGTGAACATCTATATAATCTACTTCACCAATTAGGAGAAGCTGATGCAGATACCGTTGCATTTACTCGAAATGCGAATCAATTTCATTCTTCTAAATTCGTTGAACTACCAATTGGCGACTATAGTTTCAGCCTTATTCGTCATTTTTTATTTGACTTTGCTGAATACCTCCGATTTGAATCATTAAGAAGTTCCGCTTATGAGCCATTAGCTCAAGTGGCAAAGAAATTTTTTGGTGAAATTAAATACCATACCATGCATGCCAATACATGGGTGGATCAACTAGGTAACGGAAACAAAGAAAGTCATCACAAAATGCAAGAATCATTAAATATTGCATGGAATTACGCCTTAGGGATTTTTGAACCAGGACCAGCAGAACACATCCTAATGGATGAGCATATTTTTATAGGAGAAGAAAGTCTCAAAAAAAGATGGTTAGACACCATAACACCATTACTGAAAAAAAGTGGATTAACTATTCCTTTTACAGATAACTGGAAACCAATTTATGGTGGAAGAACTGGTGAACATACAGAACATTTACAACCTCTATTAGAAGAAATGACAGAGGTTTACTCAATAGATCCATCTGCAGACTGGTAAAATGATCTCAGAAGCATACATCCGAGAAGAATTAAAGCAGGTAAAAGATCCTGAAATTCCTACAATTTCAATTGTTGATTTGGGTATTGTAACGGGTGTAAAAATAGAAAACAAGGACGTACATGTTACGCTTACTCCAACATTTGCTGGTTGTCCTGCACTTCGATTAATGGAGGATATGGTAAAAGATCACCTCAACGCCAACAGTAAGCTTGGAAAGATTACAGTAGAAACTAGTTTTGAAACAACATGGACCACAGACTTGATCACCCCAGAAGGTCACATCGCTATTAAAAAACATGGTCTTGCTCCTCCAAAAAGAAATTGCTCAACCATTTCTATGGAAATACTTGAATCCACAAAATGTCCCTATTGCGACAGTGACAATACTTCCATGAAAAGTCCATTCGGGCCTACCTTATGTAGAAGTTTACATTACTGCAATAATTGCAAACAAGCGTTTGAAGGTTTTAAACCAGTTTGATTATTATTGAAAATAAATTAACTCTTATTATGAATAGTACAGAAATCTTCTCAGCATTCATTATTCTATTTGCAGTAATTGATGTTATTGGTGCAATACCTCTAATCATTTCAATCAAAGAAAAAACACCTATTCGACCTGGACTTGCAACTATTGTATCTGGAGTCATCATGATTCTGTTCCTGTTAATTGGTGAGTCTGTTCTTCATTTTATAGGAGTTGATATCAATTCATTCTCTGTAGCAGGAAGTATATTAATGGCATTTATAGCATTCGAAATGCTATTGGGGGTCAGAATATTCAATGATGACGCGGCTGATACGGCTACAGCATCTGTTGTCCCACTTGCTTTCCCTTTGCTAGCAGGAGCTGGAACACTAACCACAATTATTTCCATTCGAGCAGAGTATCAGTTGGTCAATATCGTCATTGCAATCGCTCTCAATATGGTTGTTATTTTCGGAGTGCTTAAATCTGTAAAATTCATTCAGAAAATTATTGGACCAGCAGGAACTAAAATATTAAACAAAGTCTTTGGAATTATTCTCCTTGCAATTGCCGTTAAACTATTCAGTGCAAATGCAAAAAACTTATTTAGCTAAAATAAAAACCGCTCCAAATGGTTAAGCCATCCAATCTAATAAGAGCTTTTGTTGTTGTTTTTATTCTCATCGCATCTTTAAATATTCATGCACAATCTATTAAATCTAATATTTTGGATTCGGTACGGTTATCCCTTAAAGAAAAACCAACATTTTATGTTGCTTTTCATAATCGTAATACCGTAGTTAACGTCCAAAAAACAAAATTATATGGGATAGTTGGTGGATTTGACTTCAATAAAAAAATCAAATTATACATGGGAGTTTATGGATTTGTCAAACCAGATAAGCTTTTATTAACTAAACACCCAATTGCAGATAAAGACTCGATATATCATTCCATTAATACTGAGAACATGAGTATCGGAGCTGACTATACTTTTTATACCAATAATAAATTATACTTAAGTTTACCTTTTCAGGTTGGTATAGGAA
>JAKMFK010000087.1 GCA_022425465.1 Bacteroidia bacterium
GGGCCATGCTTCATTTCTGCGGCAGGATATCCTTCAGCATGGATGTATGAAATCTCTTTGAGTTTGAGTGCACCTTCTAATGCTACAGGAAAATTATACCCTCTACCTAAATATAGGCAGTTTGAGGCATCTTTGTAAATAGCAGCGATTTCCTTGCATTTTTCGTTACAACTTTGGAGTAAATCTTCCACTTTTTGAGGAATGGTGTTAAGTTCAGAAAACATCGTTCGGAGTCGATCTTGCGTGATTTTACCTCTAATCTCTGCAATACCTAAAGCAAGAAGAGTAAGCACAGTTACTTGAGCTGTAAAAGCTTTAGTAGAGGCAACACCAATTTCTGGACCAGCGTGCGTATATGCACCAGCATGAGTGACACGAGGAATACTACTCCCCACTACGTTACATATTCCGTATATAGTAGCACCTTTTTCTTTTGCCATTTCTATGGCTGAAAGTGTATCTGCTGTTTCTCCACTTTGAGAAATAGCAATCACTAAATCGTCTTCTGTAATGATGGGGTTTCTATACCTAAACTCAGAGGCATATTCAACTTCTACAGGTATTCGGCTGAATTCTTCAATGAGATATTCGCCTACTAAGCCCGCATGCCATGATGTTCCACATGCAATAATGATAATTCGGTCAAGGTTTTTAATCTTACTTGCGTATTCTTCTAAACTACGCATGCTGAATGTAAGATTTTCGGCATCAAATCGTCCACGCATGGAGTCGTAAATGCTTTTGGGTTGCTCAAAAATTTCTTTAAGCATAAAATGTTCATACCCACCTTTTTCAAGGGAGTCCAAACTGATTTGAAGTTCTTGAATAAAGGGTGACTTGACAACATTATCAATCGTCTTAACTGACATTTCACCATCTTGAATAGCAACGATTTCATTATCATCAATATAGGTCACCTGATTCGTGTATTCAATGATAGGAGTAGCGTCACTAGCTAGATAGAATTCGCCAGGTTCTTTACCAATTCCCACCACCAATGGGCTTCCTTTCCTAGCAGCTATCAAGGTGTTGGGGTCATTCTTACTTAAGATAACAATTGCATATGCTCCAACTACCTCATTCAAAGCCAATCGAACAGCTTCTAATAAGTCAACTTGTTCTTTTACTTGAATCTCTTCAATGAGGTGGGTCAAAACTTCGGTGTCAGTTTCACTTTTAAATTCATGCCCACGCTGCATCAAAACCTTTTTGATGGTGGCATAATTCTCGATTATCCCGTTGTGAATCAAAGCTATATTACCACTTTGAGATTGGTGTGGATGAGCATTTACTGTATTGGGTTCTCCATGAGTAGCCCATCGAGTATGTCCAATTCCACGATTACCCTCCAAATTATTGCCTTCAGCTATTGCCTCTAATTCAGATACCTTTCCCTGATTTTTGTATATAGTCAGATCACCATTAAGCAGTGCAATTCCAGCACTGTCATAACCTCTGTACTCTAATCTTCTTAGACCTTTTATTAAATATTCATAGGCATTGTTTGGCCCATAGTATGCTACAATTCCACACATTGTTCTGTTGTTCTACGGTCAAAAGTAATTTTTATTGTTCAATCTCATTAAACAATAATTTTCATTAGTTATTAAACTGTACAATAAAGCGATTATTCTAATCTAAAGATTGAATGTATTTTTTAGTTCTTCAACTACGTTTAGCTCCTCCCATGGGAAGAGTTTAACGTCTAACTTAATGGTGTTGCCACCACCGTCAGTGAATTCCTTTGTTACTACTTCGGTAGTTCTTCCCATATGACCGTATGCAGCTGTTTCACTGTAGATTGGCGTTCTTAAATCGAATCTTTTTTCAATGAAATAAGGTCTCATATCAAAAGCGGGCATTTTCATGAGAATATCTGCTATTTCTCCATCAGACATAGATACTTTGGAGGTACCAAACGTATTTACATATAAGCCCATAGGCTCAGCTACACCAATAGCATAAGCTACTTGTACCAATGCTTCATCGGCAACACCAGCAGCAACTAAATTCTTGGCAATGTGGCGAGTTGCATAGGCTGCACTTCGATCAACCTTACTAGGGTCTTTACCAGAAAATGCACCTCCACCATGTGCTCCTTTACCTCCATAGGTATCAACTATTATTTTCCGTCCTGTTAGACCGGTATCTCCATGTGGTCCACCAATTACGAAAATACCCGTTGGGTTCACGTGATAAGTAATGGAGTCTGTAAAGAGTGCTTGTGTTTCAGGTGGTAGTTGTTTGACTACCCGTGGAACTAATATATTGATGACATCCGACTTGATTTTAGCAAGCATGGCGTCTTCAGTATCAAAATCATCATGTTGAGTCGAAACAACAATGGCATCAATGGCTATTGGCTTATTGTTGTCGTCATACTTTATAGTAACTTGAGATTTGCTATCTGGTCTCAAGTAGGTGATTTCGCTATTCTCTCTTCGGAGTTTGGCTAATTCTTTTAAAAGTAAATGGCTTAACTCTAAAGGAAGTGGCATATAGCTTTCTGTTTCGTTGGTTGCATAGCCAAACATCATTCCCTGATCACCTGCACCTTGGTCCTCAAGATTAGCCCGTTCTACTCCTTGATTAATATCTGGTGATTGTTCGTGAATAGCACTCAATACACCACATGAGTTTCCATCGAACATGTATTCACCTTTTGTGTATCCAATTTTATTGATGGTTTCTCGTGCAATTTTTTGAACATCGAGGTAGGTTGAAGATTTAACCTCACCAGCTAAAACGACTTGCCCTGTTGTAACTAATGTTTCACATGCTACCTTACTGCTAGCATCAAACGCTAAAAAGTGATCGATGAGTGCGTCAGATACTTGATCTGCTACCTTGTCAGGATGTCCTTCAGACACGGATTCGGATGTAAAAAAATAAGCCATAGGTTTCTATAATTGTAATCTGCTGCGAAAGTATGAATTTGTAACGACATAAATAGGTGGAGTTGATTGAAATTTTGACGGTAATTAATAGATCAACCAACAAAATCTACCAACCGTTTGGTAAAATTGATTTGTTTTTATATATTCGGCACAAACTATATTAGATATGGCAAAACCGAAGCTGGATAGAAAGACGTTGCTAAAAAACTCACTCTCTGTATTTAAATCTCGTGGCTATCATGGGACATCTGTTAATGATTTGGCAGCTGCAAGTGGATTATTAAAGGGGAGTATTTATCATTACATTGAAAGTAAGGAGTCGTTGATGTTGGAGGTGCTCAATGCTTTAAGAGATCATTATGTTGCCAAAGTATTTTCAAAATGCCATGATGAGAACCTTACTCCATATGAGCGTTTACAGGAATTGTCAATACGTGCCGAAGAGATATTTACATTTGAGGAAACAGGTGATTTCTTTGTTAATATCGGTCTTGAGACGATCAATTCTAATCCATCTTTTGCCAAGGTTATACAAGATTTTTTTAAGGATTGGATTGGCTCGTTGAGTGATTTGTATCGCCACGTATTAGATGAACAAGATGCAATTGTTCAAGCCGAAAGAGTTGTGGCAGAACTAGAAGGTTCAGTAATCATGATGAAAATTTTAGGCGATGTTAATTACCTAAAAAGATCAAGTGTTCGCGTATTAAATGAGTTTAAGGAATTAGAAAAAAACAAAATCAGTAAAGTATATAATGGCTAGAAAAATTCGTAAAGTAACGGTTTTAGGTTCTGGCATAATGGGCAGTAGGATTGCTTGCCATTTTGCTAATATTGGTTTGGAGGTTTTGCTTTTGGATATAGTGACTCCAAACTTGGCTCAAGGATCCAATAAAGATGATCGCAATACTCTCGTAAATAAAGCACTTAGTTCTGCTCTAAAAAGTAATCCAAGCCCAATTTATTTCAAACAGTTTACTCGAAATATAAAGACCGGAAATTTTGAAGATGATCTACATAGAATAACAGATTCAGATTGGATCATTGAGGCTGTTATTGAGCGTCTGGATATTAAAAAAACACTGTTTGAAAAGGTAGAAAAATATCGAAGAGAGGGCAGTCTTATCACTTCGAATACCTCTGGGATACCTATTGAGTTAATGCTAGAGGGACGAAGTGATGATTTTCAATCTAACTTTTGCGGCACTCATTTCTTTAATCCACCTCGTTATCTAAAGTTACTTGAGATTATTCCGTCCTCTAAAACAAAACCAGAAGTAGTTGATTTCTTTTTGGAATACGGAAATTTATTTTTAGGAAAAACTACTGTGAAAGCGAAAGACACACCCGCATTTATTGCAAATAGAATAGGGGTATTTAGCATCATGGCCATTTTTAAATACATGCAGAAATATGAGCTTTCAATTGAGGAAGTGGATATGGCAACCGGGCCTGTGTCAGGTAGACCAAAGTCAGCCACTTTCAGAACTTCTGATTTAGTAGGGTTGGATACATTGACAAAAGTTGCTGGAGGTGTTCATAAGCATTGTATTGAAGATGAGATGAACAAATGGTTTGAAATACCTGACTTTTTAATAAAAATGCTCGAAATGAATTGGCTAGGGGATAAAACGGGTCAGGGATTTTATAAAAAATCAAAAGATAGTTCTGGGAATCGTGTGATTGAACAGCTTAATCTTACATCATTTGAGTATGAGCCTTTGACTAAGCCTCGGTATGACAGTATAGGTAAAGCAAAAAAGACTTCAGATGTTGCAAAAAGCATTCGAAGTTTATTTAATAGTGATGATAAAATAGCTAACTTTTTTAGAGAGGTAATGGTTACTGTTTCAGCTTATTCAGCAAATCGAATTCCAGAAATTACAGATGAAATTTATCAAATTGATGAGGCACTGAAAGCTGGTTTTGGTTGGGAGGCAGGCCCGTTTGAGACCTGGGATATTTTAGGGTTTGATAATGTATTAAAAGCTATCAATGCATCCGACTTTGAAGTACCGAAATGGATAAATGATTTTGAGTCGAATGGTTATAATCAGTTTTATATAGTAGAAAATAACCAACGTAAGTGTTATAGTTTAGAATCTGGTCAGTATGAAATCATTCCCGGAACAGAGTCATTGGTGGTCCTAGAAAATTATAAGTCTCAACCTCTTGTATATGGAAACAAAGAGGCATCATTACATGATATTGGAGATGGCGTTTTATGTCTCGAATTTCATTCTAAAATGAATGCTATCGGAAGTGGAACGCTAGCAGCCATTAATCGTTCGATTGAAATAGCTGAAACGGAGGGTTGGAATGGATTGGTCATTGGAAATGACGCACCCAATTTTTCAGCTGGGGCTAACTTAGCTATGATGCTAATGTTAGCTATTGAGCAAGAATTTGACGAATTGAATGTGGCTATCAAATATTTCCAAAATACAGTGATGCGATTAAGATACTCTAGTATCCCAGTAGTCATAGCACCTCACGGTTTGACTCTTGGAGGAGGCTGTGAAATGACTTTGCATGCTGACAGTGCGGTAGCATCTGCCGAAACATATATTGGGCTTGTAGAGGCAGGTGCCGGTTTAATACCAGGTGGAGGTGGCACAAAAGAATTTGTGTTAAGAACTAGTGATGGATTTGCAAACATCGATCCTCAATTACCAACTTTACAAGACCGATTTACAACTATAGCAACTGCTAAAGTGGCTACTTCTGCTCACGAAGCTTTTGATATTGGTGTCATGCACAAAGACAAGGATGAAGTTGTTGTGAATGGACAACGACTTATTGCGGAAGCAAAGCGAAAAGTAATTGAATTAGCCAACGATGGATATGTACAAAAACCTCAAAGGGATGATATTTTAGTATTAGGAAGAACAGCTCTTGGAGCATTATATTCAGGCATTGAATCTTTTGGAATAAGTAATTATGCAAGTGAGCATGATCAGTTGATTGCGAGAAAATTGGCATTTGTTATGGCAGGTGGAGATTTCACTCAGCCTACTCAAGTAACCGAGCAGTATCTTTTAAACTTAGAGCGAGAGGCATTTTTGAGCTTATTGGGTGAGCGAAAGACACTTCAACGAATTCAACATATACTAAAAACAGGAAAACCAATAAGAAATTAAAATATGGAAGCATACATAGTAAACGGATATAGAACTGCAGTTACAAAGGCCAAACGCGGGGGATTTAGTTATACTTCTCCAGTTGATTTTGGGGCTGCTGTCATTAATTATTTAATAGAGAATACACCTGGATTTGATCCTGAATTAGTTGAGGATTTAATTGTTGGGAATGCGGTACCTGAAGCAGAGCAAGGTTTGCAAATGGCGAGGTGGATTAGTATGAGGAGTAATTTGCCTATGGAGATACCTGGAGTTACAGTTAATCGCTATTGTGGAAGTGGAATAGAAACCATCTCCATGGCTGTTGCAAAAATAAAAGCGGGTTTAGCAGATTGCATTATTGCAGGTGGAACGGAGAGTATGAGTCTTGTACCAACTACAGGATATAAAACAGTTCCGAATTATCACATCGCTAAAGATCATGGAGATTATTTTCTGGGAATGGGTTTGACTGCAGAGGAAGTTTCAGTTAAATATGGTGTTTCAAGAGAAGATCAAGATGAGTTTTCACTAAAGTCACATCAAAAGGCGATTCGTGCAATACAAGAGGGTAAATTTAAAAATCAGATAGTCCCAGTTGAAGTTGAAAAAGTTGATTTTGATCCAGCAACGAACAAAAGAGTTACATCAACCACGATTGTCGACACTGATGAAGGTCCACGAAAAGACACTAATTTAGAAGTTTTATCAAAGCTCAAGCCTGCTTTTAAAAATGGAGGTACAGTCACGGCTGGTAATAGTTCTCAGACGAGTGATGGGGCCTCATTTGTTCTGGTAATGAGTGAAAAATTGGTGAATGAATTAAAACTAACACCTCAAGCTCGTATGATGAGTTGCGTTTCTGTTGGGGTTCATCCTAGGTACATGGGAATTGGGCCAGTAGCTGCTGTTCCGAAAGCCTTATCTATGGCAGGTTTATCATTAAAAGACATTGAATTAATTGAGCTTAATGAAGCATTTGCGTCTCAGAGTATAGCTGTTATTAGAGAATTAGGACTTAATTCAGAAATTGTAAATGTAAATGGTGGAGCAATTAGTCTTGGTCATCCACTTGGATGTACAGGTTCAAAATTAACCGTTCAAATTTTGGAAGAGCTGAAACTAAGAAACCACAAATATGGCTTAGTAACAGCATGCATTGGAGGAGGACAAGGAATAGCCTCCGTTATAGAAAGAATTTAAAAAAATGATGGAAAATAACATACAAGGAGGAGAATTCCTCATCAAAAATCAGTATGCTAAGGAAGTATATATTCTTGAAGATATCAGCGAGGAGCAAAGGATGTTTCGATCGATGACTATGGACTTTTTAGATAAAGAAGTGCATCCACTTCGAGAAAAAATTGACAAACAACGAGAAAACCCGGAGTTAATTCCTCAATTGATGAATGAAGCAGGTAAATTAGGGATGTTGTCGGTATCGTTACCCGAGGAATATGGGGGTATGGCTGTTGATTTTAATACAGAGACTTTTTTAAGCGAAGACTTGGGGACGAGTCAAAGTTTTAGTGTTGCTGTTGCCGCTCACACAGGCATTGGAACACTGCCTTTTCTCTATTACGGAACTGAAGAACAAAAAAGAAAATATTTACCTGGTCTAGGAGATGGGTCTTTAAAGGCGGCTTATTGCCTCACTGAACCCAACAGTGGAAGTGATGCACTTTCTGCTAAAACAAAAGCAGTGCTAGAGGGAGATAATTGGGTGCTTAATGGAGGGAAAATGTGGATTACCAATGGAGGTTTTGCTGATATTTTTACTGTTTTTGCTCAAGTTGATGGCGACAAGTTTACAGCTTTTATTGTTGAGCGTGACACTCCTGGATTAACATTAGGTCAAGAGGAAGTTAAGTTGGGAATTAAGGGGAGTAGTACCTGTCAAGTTTTTTTAGAGAATGTGAAAATACCCAAGGAGAACTTGCTTGGTGAAATCGGTAAAGGACATAAGATTGCTTTCAATGTATTGAATATTGGCAGGTTCAAGCTTTGTGCCATGGTTATGGGAGCCAGTAAACGAAGCATTGATATTTCGGTTAAATATGCTAACGAAAGACATCAATTTGGGGTACCCATAAGCAGTTTTGGAGCCATCCAACAAAAAATAGCTGATATGGCTATTTTTACCTATGCTACCGAAAGTGCGACCTATCGTGTATCTGGTTTAATACAAGATAAAATTTCCTCTTTGGTCTCTGATGGAATGGCAAAACCTCAATCAAAATTGATAGCAGCTGAAGAGTATAGCGTAGAATGTGCTTTATTAAAGGTATTGGGGTCAGAGTCGTTGGATTTTGTGATTGATGAAGCCGTACAAATTTTTGGAGGAACGGGTTATTCTGAGGAGTACCCTGTGGCTAGCATGTATAGAGATGCCAGAATCAATCGAATTTTTGAAGGGACTAACGAGATAAACAGAATGCTTGCTGTTGGTCAAATTTTAAAAAAAGCAATGAAAGGGAAAATTGATTTGATGGGGCCCGCTATGAAAATTCAAGATGAATTGATGGAAATTCCTAATTTTGATGATGAACAAGATGAAGTTCTTTATCAAGAAAAGAAGACAGTTGTTCAGGCAAAAAAAGCAATTTTAATGTTAGCTGGAGCAGCTGCAAAAAAATACATGTTAGAGTTAGAAAATAAGCAAGAGATTCTGATGAATTTAGCTGATATACTTATTCAAGTTTTTACAGCCGAAAGCACGGTATTAAGAACTGAAAAATTAGTAAATAAATCAGGAGCCGAATCACATGAGATGCAGATAAATATGACAAAATGTTATGTTAATGATGCAATGGAAAAAACATATCTCTCAGGAAAACATCTACTAGCAGAATTAGCTGAAGATGGTATGTTAGTGATGATGCATATGGGATTGAAAAGGTTTACAAAATACCCCATAACCAGTACGTTATCTCTCAAGAAAAAGATCGCATCAGTATTGATAGAAAAAAATACGTTTTATTAAAAGTTATTTTACTATCTCTAATAATTCAATGGTAAAAATCAGCGTAGAATATGCAGGAATATTTGCTCCCATCGCTCTTTCACCATAGGCAAGGTTGTGTGGGATGTATAGTTCCCATTTGCTACCTACAGGCATGAGTTTTAATGCCTCAGTCCATCCAGCGATTACTTGATTTACACCAAATGTAGCAGGTTGACCACGATCGTAACTACTGTCAAATTGTTTTCCGTTTATGAGTGTTCCTCTGTAATGTGTTTTTACCGTTTGACCATCGATAGGAATAGCTCCATTACCTTTATTAATCACTTTGTATTGGAGTCCACTAGGTAGTGAGATTACTCCTTCTTTCGTGGCATTTTGAGCTAGAAATGCTCTGCCTTCAGCAGTCATTAATTCCATTTTAGCTGCCTTAGCTTTTGAAACATAGTCATTGATAACGGTATTCGATAGCTGTCCATCCATATTTGCATGATTATGTATAAGAATATCTTTTACAGCTTCGGCAAATACCACAAAATTAAGTGTGTCAATTCCTCCAGATTTCAGACTATTGGCAATATTCATTCCGACAGCGTAGGACACACTATCAATTTCTGTAGCAAGATGAGCATGGTTGTGTTGTGCTTCACTTTTCCATTGAATGAGAATAAGTATTAGAGTAACAATGGTTAATTTTTTCATAGTTCAAAAATAGTTTTATGGCTTAGATAAAAGGGTATAATTTTAGTTAAGTTTTTTACTTAACCGATTACTAAACGTGAGAATACCAACAGCAATACTCTCCGAGGAACCAAAACACTTAGTGGTGCCTCCTGTGATTCTGGTGAAAGAAGGGTAGGGATATTCTACATTTTTCAAATTTTTGTCCAAAAGGTAGATACCGCTACTATTGGGTTCACCAGTTCCTGCATAGTAGTTGCCAAAAACAGCAAAATGAATACTGTTTTGACGCTTTTGGATGGTTGAAATCTCATGGTCATCAATGATACGATAATTAGAGAAGGTGAAGTTTTTAGCCCATATTGAGTCTAATTGATCTTTTGTGATTGTATTTGTACAACTTCTATCAATAATATAAAGTGTATCCTTTTGGAGTGCTAAAAGAGATGAAATCATTAGCTGCCTGGGATCAGTTTTAGAAACAAATGTGTTGAAATTAATGGCGTATGATACATTGAGTAATGACGGTAATGCATCAATAAACTGTTGTTTTTGATTGGATTTTAATGGCTTTTGATACCTAACTACCAGACTAGAATATTCCGTTAATTCTAATTCTATTCCAATTGCTAAAGAATGACTGATGATGTTATCGTACTCTTCGATTATGGAAGTAATTTTAGGTACTTGCTTATCCATTCCGTTATATGTTATGGTTGAATTTATAACATAGGAAGGTGAGTAGCTAATCATCAAATTTGTTTTGGATAATTTCCCAAAATTAGATTTTAAACCGACATCAAAAAACAAGTCTTTGGCAGTTACGGAGGTAAAAATTTCTGCATTATTATATTGGAGGTTTCTAGCTCCTAATGAGGAAAATAAAGATTTATTTTTAGAAGAATAGGAGGAAAATAGTTGACCATTCCAACCTATTTTAGGGTCAAAATAATCAGGTAGCTGAGGTAAAGCAATTCCGCCAGCAATACCATATTTCCATTTTAGCTTTTGA
>JAKMFK010000101.1 GCA_022425465.1 Bacteroidia bacterium
GAATCATCTTATGTTTCAGCTCTATCTAATGGGAGGGATATATATTCTGCTTGGGTTTGCACACTTTACTCATACAGAATTTTACAGACCATTGATGCCACAATTTTTACCAGCTCATGCTTTGTTAATTTATTTAAGTGGTTTCGCTGAAATTCTTCTAGGTCTTGGGGTTTTCTTTTCTTTAACTCGAAATTACGCTTTATTGGGCATCATGCTTATGCTCACTCTATTTTTAATAATTCATGTTAACATGCTTTTTCCAGGAAATCGTCTAGGGGTTTCACTGGGTATACTGTGGTTGCGAATACCACTTCAATTTCTGTTGATCTATTGGGCATATATCAATCTTTAAGAATCTTTTAAACGCTTTTATTAAGGGTTACTGCTTTCTAATTGTGCAATGGGAAAAGGAGGTTGCGTAACTGAAAAGATTCTCAGGGACAAGCTTTGTGAAGTCTTATGGGTGAAGCGTGAGTGTTTTTAAAAAGTTCTTTTTTACTTTATTAATGAATATTTTTTTCTCAATAAGATTGAAGTACTGGCGACATTAAACGTGTTATTAAATTATACACAAGAGGCTTTGATTAATTTTGTTTAACTTTAATAAAAAAAGAAAATACAGCTATGCTTGAAAGAAAGCCATTAAACTCTATTGATCGAACAGTACGTAAAATCAGCTTTGACAGATATTCAAGATTTAAAACCTTACTTTGGTTTTACAAAACGATGCTTTTTTAGGATTGATTTAGTAGCTATACTTAGACTAAAAACAATCTAAAACTGCAATTAAAAATCGTTCGATTTTTTTACTACTAATTTTATTTACTACGTAGTGGGTAAAACCCTATCAATGAGATTATTAACTAGTACCTCTAAAAATGCTTGATTCACTTTAAAGAAAGTTTTGTAAAAACACAACTAACCAGATACTTTTATAGTTGATTAAAATATCAGCTTTTTTATAAAACATATGTTAAACAAAAGCTAGTTTTCCAGTGATTATTGGATTTTTTAACAAATAATTATGTTTTTTCGAAAAAAGATATTTATTATTGTAGTTGACTTTATTTAGAAAGTCGTAAATCACTATTATTTAAACTAAACTAAAAGATGAAAAAAAAGTTAACTAAACAATTCCTTTTTACGCTTACTTTTTTGTTTGCGACAGGAATTTATGCTCAAAACGTCACAGGTCTTGTGACGAGCGACGATGGACCTCTTCCAGGCGCAACAGTGCTTGTACAGGGGTCAAATGACTTCGCCACAACAGATTTTGACGGTAATTTTTCAGTTGAAGCAAATCAGGGAGATATCCTAATTGTTTCTTTTGTTGGATATCAAACACAAGAAGTGTCTGTTGATGGAGATAATCTGACTATTTCCATGCTACTTGGAAATTTACTAGATGAAGTTGTTGTAACTACAGGTTACGGAACTCAATCTAAACGAGATATTACAGGTGCAGTATCAACTATAGAAGCAGATGATTTAACTGCTGTACCTGCAACTACTTTCTCTCAACAAATGCAAGGTAGAGCATCTGGTGTTAGCATTGTTAGTGATGCAACTCCAGGAGGTGAAGCTACTGTACGTATTCGTGGTTTTGGTACAATTGGTAACAACAACCCACTATACGTTATAGATGGTGTACCCTCAACAAGACAAGGAAATTTAAACCCGCAGGATATTGAATCTTTACAAATCCTGAAAGACGCATCTGCTGCATCTATATATGGTTCTAGAGCTGCGAATGGTGTAATTATCATCACAACAAAAAAAGGTAAGGTTGGATCTGGAAAGATTTCATATAGTTCTTACTACGGATGGCAAAATCCTGAGAAAGACGTTGAAGCACTAGATGCTAGAGGCCTAGGTGAATATCTTTACTTAGCTGATTATTATGCTGGTAAAACACCATCACACGGGCAGTATACTTTCAGCGGAACACCAGAAAACCCTCAAATTGGAATACCAAACTATGTTTTTCCAAGTGGAGCATCTTCTGTTGATGAAAGTTTATATTCTTTAACTCCAGATAACATTTATGCAATTACAAAATCTGCTGATACAAATTGGTGGGAATTAATGGTAAATTCAGGCGCTCCTATAACACAACATTCAATAGATGCTAGTGGAGCTGATGAAAATTCACAATATGCCTTCAATGCGACTTTCTTTAGTCAAGATGCAGTTATAAAGTATCAAGGGTATAAAAGAGCTTCTATTAGAGTTAACTCTTCTACTAAGACTTTTGGAGGTAAATTAACTGTTGGAGAAAACTTTACAGTATCTCTTGACAATAGACAAGGTGGTTTTGGAAATGATGGCGAGCAAAATGCAGTTTCAGGAGCATATAAGCATCACCCATTATTACCCAACTACGATATTGCTGGTAACTTTGCAGGATCTCGTGGACTTAATTTAGGTAATAATTACAACCCTTATGCATCTCAATTTAGAAACCAAGACGATAGAACTCGAAGAGCAAGAATCTTTGGTAACGTATTCGCTGAATTGGCTATTGCTGATGATTTTAAATTTAAAACTAGTTTTGGTGCTGATGTTGGTTCCTCTCAAACTCTTGATATAGGAAGACCTCAACCAGAATATGTTGAAGGAAACTTCATCAATAGCTCAAGAAGTGCAGCCTCTTGGGGTTATG
>JAKMFK010000153.1 GCA_022425465.1 Bacteroidia bacterium
CCTCGATTGTAAAATAAGGTAGTTCTAAAATTTTGAGATTGATTTATTAAAGAAGTATCCTGCACACCTTCATTCAGTGGATTAACTAAAAAAGTAGCTAATCTTGGCAAAACTTTCTTATCAATCATCAGTGTAGAGAAACTGTTAAATCTGCCAATAATTGATTTCTTCTTCGCATTTTTTGAAACAAATACCGCAGGATTCAACTCCACTGACTGGGTTAGTTTAGTGCTATTTGTTGTTATAAACCCTGCTACTGGAGTATAAATTTTAATGTAGTCTGCTCTTGCTTTATCTAATTCAGAGGCCATCTCAAATTCATTTAAGGTTTTTAAACCGTTAGAATCATAATCATTCCATATATATATTCCATTTCCAGGCTGTACTCGTAAATATTGGAACTCCCTTCTCTGCTCTTGACCCGTTCCAATTTGATAAAATGTCTTTGACCTAACAAAACGTTTAAATAACTGAAAATCTAATTCTATTCTACTTTGAAGTGTATTCTCGACTTCTTTTGAACTTAGTGTTGAATCCTTAACTTCCAATTGTCGAAGTGTAGTATTGAAAGAAATACGTTGGTATGAATTTTTGGAATATCTGCTATCAAAAGTAATGTTACGTCCCAACGTAGCTCTCGAAAAACCGTTGTTTTTTGGACGATCATCAAGTCGTTGTCCAATTTTCAGTTGATATTGAATTTTGCTAGTATCATTAGACTTAACAAAAGCGTCATATGAACTAAATCGATAGCTTTGAAATAAAATTGTATCGTTATTATAAAAACGGGATTGCTCAGATATAAAATTCACTCCACCTGAAAACCGTTCAAATGATTTATCAACGCTTGAAGTGATACTATAAAACTGATTAAGCCGAGTTGATGTATCAATTTCAAATGATTCAGACTCTAACATATCTATGCCCGACCGTATCCTCCAATCATTCCATAAAAATCCAGCAGACAAATTATTAGACAACCCATTGAAGTTTCCCTTCCTGTGAAATAACTCCGTCTGATTTCTAATAAAATCATAATCCGATTTATATAATTTTAATGATAAATTACCTATGTGTTCTAGAGCAGGTATTGATTGATTAGATGCAGCTGGATTTGTCAAAATTTTATTCCAATTACGATCAAATTCGACATTACGATAACGCTCTACAAAAGCATAATTCTTGGTGATCATTTCATAATCTAAATCTGTCTTAAAAGTCCAAAGTGAAGAGTCTTTAATCAACCTTTTGGAAGTCTGATAGATTTTCAATCCAGATCCAAAATTATCATTGTCATCAATATTAGAAAAAGTGTTTTTATCCATAGAACTAATCACATATTCTAATCCCATTTTTCGATTTTCTTCTGTTATACTAAAACCAAAATTAGCCGTATTTAAACGCTTAGGTGTGGCTAACATTTCAAATGGTTCATAGTCTCCTAAACCATACCCAACATATTCAAACACCTTTCCATTAGCTCCTGAAACAGATTGAGTATAGCTCCCATTTCCATATCCAACATTTGAAAAAAATACTTCATAAAAGGTATTTTCTTCTGTAGGATCAGAAGCATAAACATAAATTTCCTCAACACCTACAATCTCCTTCTTATACATAATTCTGTCTGGATTATAGTTTTTCTGGATTCGTACGTTTTCATAGATAGCTGATTGATCTCCAGACATACGAAGAGCGTCTATTTTGGCAACTGTATCTGACAGTGTCTGAAGAAATGGTTGAGACTTCAAATCCATCTCATTGAAACCATTTACATAAAAAGAAAACTTACCCTTGGATAATTGTGTTCCGATACTAGAAACTGTTCGTCCATAATTTCTATCAGCATACTGAAATTCTACAACAATTCTGCTGTAAGCTGTTATT
Organism: Bacteroidia bacterium; assembly: GCA_022425465.1. Taxonomy (GTDB): domain Bacteria; phylum Bacteroidota; class Bacteroidia; order NS11-12g; family UBA9320; genus UBA9320. The sequence continues at coordinate 1,888 of JAKMFK010000153.1, forward strand.
AAAATTTTTGGTGTAAAGGTGACCTCACCTGTATTGTAGTTTATCACATAATCATGCCCCTCTCCTCTTTTTAATTTTTTACCATCTAAGTACACAACTTCAGTACCTGCAATTACGATAATGAAGTTTTCTCCATTTTCACCATTCAAACGATATGGACCACTATTCCCCTCAATACCATCTATTCGATTTCTGCTGAATCTACCTCTGGAAATTGCCACTTCCGCATTCGTTTTAATTCGCCAATCGCCTCTAAAAGAAGTATTATCAAATTGGATCCCTCTCGACTTTTTGTAATACTTCATAAAATAAGAACTGGAGGGGCTCTCCATTAAAAAGTCCCCAAAAGTGAGTGCCATACTATCCTTTTTCAAAGTGATGTATACTTGATCAAAATCTTGGATCTGTTGCGTATTTCCCTCAGGTTGTATCGGATTATTCTCATCACTTATAACCGCAAAAATTTCTACGTCCTCTGCCAACTTACCATCTAATCTTAGGTTTAAATTTGAGTTCAAAACGACATTTTGAGTATTCCCCAGACCTATCCCCCTTGATATGTTACCCATCGTGTTCAATTTACCATAAGTAGATTTAATTTCATTGTTATTTGGAGTATATTTAAATGGGTTATCTCGATAAATGTTAAAGATACTTTCTCTATTCTTATTTGAATAGGAGACTTTAAAATATAGGCGTTTATACTCGACCTTCAAACTGTCTTTTGGTGACTCATTCAACCATAAAAGTTTGTTATCTATTTGCTTGTAAAAATCGGTTCCATAGTTTAAAACCTTGATTGAATTATTGACGACAAAACCTGAATCAATCAAAATAGTATCCCCTTTAGTAGGAAGAATTCGTACTCTTTTATTTACAGATAGCTGAGCAAAACTATTGACCTGAATAAATATAAGGACTAGTGTAAGATACCTGATTATCAAAATAATAAGTCTTGTGACAAATTAACGCATAAAAAAAAGATTAGGTACAGCAAGAAATGATTAGACTGAATTCTAATTTAAAGGCTTTCAACATCTTCAATATCTACAGACTGTTTAACATGCTTTATTAAACCAAACGTCATGTAAATACTTGTTAATATAATAACCCATAACAGTACGCCTGGTTTAAATGTCTCTGAAACGAGATCCTCAGGTATACTATAATACAACAAAATGGTTATCAAACCTCGAGGAGCTACATACTCTAGAATTTTAGTACCTTGTTTTGCGAAGCCTTTTAATAATATTATTCGTACGAGATAAATGCTTATAAATATCATCATACTAATCACCAAAACTTCAAAATTGATTAGAGATAATAAATCAATGGTTAATCCAAAAACGATGAAAAAGAATGTTCGAAGAACAAAGGCGGTTTCACGACTAATGATATGAAAATCCTTTTCCATTTTTTTAAACTCCATTCGGGTCATTAAGTTTTTCAGAGGTCCTCTAAAGAAAAGAGTATGATTTTTAAGAATTAATCCAAACATGAGAATCATTACTAAAGGACTAAGATGTATCATTTTACCAAGAGCATAAATCAGTATTAAAATGGAAATAAAGAAGAATAGTTTAACCTTAGCATTCAAAAACTTAAAAAGTAAGACTAAACCAATACCGATAATAAATGAGATGGCTAAGGTTACTAAAAACTCAATCCCAAAATCTGTAATTGAACTACCAACTTCTTGAGTTTGCATGATACTGAGTAAAAGGTTAAAAACCATAATACCAATAATATCTGAGATGCAACTCTCATAAATTAAAAGTTCTTTATCATATTCATTGAGACTAGCCACACTTGGTAACACAATAGCACTTGATATAACAGCCAAAGGAGTGGCATATAACAAGGACAATCCACCATCCATGTTCAACAAAAAATAGAATATTGGAGCGATAAATAATATGCTACCCAATATCCCTAGAACAGCCAAAAGTGTTGCCTTCCAAATTAAACCACTTTTTTCTTTTGTGAGCTCAAGATCGAGTGCACCTTCAAGTACAATCATAATTAGACCAATCGTACCCAAAACCTTTAGACTAGGGAAAAAATCAACATTATATTGAGGAAAGAATTTAAGTACCTGCCCCAAAATAATCCCAGCAACAATGAGCATTAAAACTGAGGGAACATTTGTACGTTTTGCTATTTCATTAAAGAAATAAGATAAAACAATGCAAATCGAGAGCGATACAATGATGATATTATAGTCCATAGCACAAATTTATAATTTATAAAATAGTGAAAATTACTAATCAGATTCTAGCAATGAAACCCCATCCATTTCTTGAGGTTGATCAATTCCAATCAAACTTAAAATTGTTGGTGCTACATCTGCTAGCTTTCCGTCATTTATCTTTTTATCACTGTTCAAAAGAAATACGGGAACTAAATTCGTCGTATGGGCAGTATTTGGACTTCCATCAGCATTGATGGCTTTATCGGCATTCCCATGGTCAGCAATTATTAAAATATCGTAGTTCATTTGTGTGGCCATTTCCACAAGGTCTTTTGTACATGTATCAACTGTTTCACATGCTTTTTCAATAGCACTAAAAACTCCTGTATGTCCAACCATATCAGGATTTGCATAGTTCACACACACAAAGTCGGGATATTTACTTTTAAGATGTTCAATTACCTTATTAGTCAATTCTGGAGCACTCATTTCGGGCTGTAAATCATAAGTAGCGACTTTGGGAGAATTGGCCATTACTCTTGCTTCTCCTTCAAAGGGTTCCTCTCTACCACCATTGAAGAAAAAAGTAACATGAGGATATTTTTCGGTCTCAGCAGCTCGTAATTGAGTTTTACCATTTTTTGATAAAACCTCCCCTAATGTATTAGTCAAGTCATTTGTATGAAATAAAACATTTACATCTTTATATGTTTTGTCGTATTCCGTCATGGTGAAATAATGTATATTTTGAGTTTTCATACCTAAATCAGGCATATCCTCTTGCGTTAATACTCTAGTTATCTGACGCCCCCTATCCGTTCTGAAATTAAAACATAAAACAATATCATTATCCGAAATTTGACCCAATTGATTCAAAATGCTCGGTTTAATAAATTCATCTGTAACTCCTTGATCATAATTATGCTGTAAGGCTTCTGTGAAATTCTCGAAAACATCACCCTTACCATGAATAAGTGCATCATAGGCTAGTTTTGTTCTCTCCCAACGTTGATCACGATCCATGCCGTAATAACGTCCAATTATTGATGCCAGGTTTGATTTTCCAAACTTGGGAGATTCTGTAACTTTTTTAATAAAACCTTGACCGCTTTTAGGATCAGTGTCTCTTCCATCCATGAATGCATGAACAAATACACGATCATCCAAGTCTAATTCTTGAAATAATTCTGTTAATCCCAAAAGATGTTCTAAACTGCTATGAACCCCACCATCACTAACCAAACCCATCAAATGAATTTTTCTGGTCCGATCTGATTGTGCAAGTTTGATTAAAGTTTTGACAGCTTCCAAATCATGAATTGTTTTATCCGCAAAAGCTTTATTAATACGAACCAACATTTGCCATACAACACGCCCAGCCCCAATATTCATATGTCCTACCTCTGAATTACCCATTTGTCCATGCGGTAATCCTACATTTTCCCCAAATGTTCGCAAAGTTGCCCTTGATGCTTTAGTCTCAAGACTATCCATAAATGGTGTATTTGCTGAAAAAATAGCATCGGTATTGTCCCTATTCCCAATACCCCATCCATCCAAAATAAGAAGCAGTGTTTTATTCATGAAGTACAAATCTAATTTTTGTCCTTTCAAAAAAGAGATTAATCGAATAGATTTCCATTAATTAAGTTTTCTAAATATTATTTGTAACATTATTTGGTAATAATGGTATTTACACATAAACCTATATGAAACACTTTATAAATATTTGTCTAATCATAAGTCTAACGTTTTTAACTACCTACTCCTCAGCTCAAAATTATTTCAAGATACGAGGATATGTCACCAACGAATCTAAAGAGCCACTTGTTGGTGTATATGTAAGGGCAGTAGATTTAGGAATCGGAACTGTCACCAACGAAAAAGGCAAGTACGAAATCAAATTAGTAGAGGGATTGCATCGATTATCTTTCACACACATCGGATATGAACCAAAACGAATAGATATACCCGCTCAAAAAAATGAGGTTTTAAATATCATTTTAAAACCCATCGATAATGAATTAGGTGTTGTAGAAATATCGAACAAGAAAAAAGATTTAAGCTATACCATTATTCGAAAAGTCATTGAGAATAAAGAAAACTTTACTAATCAATTCACTACACAAAAACGAAATATTTACGTTAAAAGCGTTGAGAAAACAACGAACAACAATCCTAAAAAACAAGATGACCAACCAGATGTCAAGAAACTCGACGAATCCCTAATTGAATCCAAAAATGATTCTATACCAAAACTAAATTTATTTGAAGGTGACTTTGTTCAGCACATAAAACTACCCAATGGATTTAAAGAAGAAAAAAATGCAGCTAAAAAGCTAGGCTATCAACAATCATTATTTTATGTGAGTACGACCGATGCCAACTTTGATTTAAACCAGAACCTAATAAAAGTTAAAAAATTAGGCGACAATGCTTATTTATCACCCATTAGTCATAATGCATTTGTATCCTACCGATATAAATTATTAGGTTCAAGATTTGAGGGAAAAAGAAAGGTATACACCATACAGGTCATTCCTCGAAAATTAGGAAACGCCTTGTTCAAAGGTCAGCTTGAAATTTGGGATTCCCTATTTACAATTAAAAGCGTTGAATTGACCCTACCCAAACGTTCTTTAATTGAATATGACCAATTCTCATTAAAGCAACACTACTCTTTTCAGGATAGTATAAAGATTCTAACCAGTGAAACCTTTAACTGGAAAATTAAAAATGGATCTAGAACTATTGACGGTGTGTGTATTGCTAAATATTCTGATTACACATTTGATAGTATTTATCCAAAACGCTTCTTCAATGCAGAATTGGCCAGAACAGCTGATGATGCCTACGAAAAAGATACTAGCTTTTGGGCAAAAATAAGACCGATTCCGCTTACCTATAATGAAAATAAGTTCATTCGAATGCAAGACAGTATAAAACGAATAAGAACAAGTAAAGCATACCTAGACTCAATTGATTCAGCCTTTAATCAAATTACTTTTCTTAAAGCAGTCTGGTCTGGAATGGGGCACATAAACAGAGATAAAAAAACAGAATGGAGCTTCGCCTCACTTGCTGAAATGATTGATCCTGTGGCCATTGGTGGTTTTAGATTGAAGTATAACGTGAGTTACTACAAAAGATTTGAAAACCGAAAAAGTATCTTTATATCGCCCACATTAAATTATGGTTTCAGAAATAATGACATCAAAGGGAACTTGAGTATTGAAACATTATACAATCCAAAAAAACTATCTCGTGCTTCAATTTATTATGGAAAGTATTTTGGTTTCGTCAATCAATTTGCCACATTTAACGACCTATTTAATAGACAAAACTTTTTTGAACAAGACTACACTTATCTTACTCACAGAACTGAGTTATTTAATGGTTTTTATTT